>JALUYM010000153.1 GCA_027018745.1 Bacteroidales bacterium
CGAGATTTCCAATAGAATGATGTTTATGGGTAAGGAAAGGCTGGTTTGGAGCCTGAACAATTACCTGGGGCTGGCCAATCACCCCGAAGTCAGGAAAGCCGATGCAGAAGCTGCCAGGGAGTGGGGACTTGCTTATCCCATGGGCGCCCGTATGATGTCGGGGCATACAAAATACCACGAACAGTTAGAACAGCAACTGGCTTCGTTTGTGAAACGGCCGGCTGCCTATCTTTTGAATTATGGTTACCAGGGAATGGTTTCCATTATCAGTGCGCTGGTGGACAGAAACGATGTGATTGTATACGATTCGGAAGCACATGCCTGTATTATCGATGGAATGCGTTTGCATTTTGGGAAACGGTTTGTATATCCCCACAACGATATGCAGAATTTGGAGAAAGAAATGGAAAGGGCTTCGCGGCTGGTGGAAAAAACCGGTGGCGGGATTTTGTTGATTACCGAGGGCGTTTACGGTATGGCCGGCGATTTGGGTAATTTACCAGAAATTGTTGCCCTCAAGAAAAAATATAAATTTCGTATCCTTATGGATGATGCCCACGGTTTTGGGACCATGGGGCCTTCCGGTGCCGGAACGGACGAATATTTTGGTGTTCAGGATCAGGTGGATCTCTATTTTGGAACGTTTGCCAAATCCATGGCGCTCATTGGTGCTTTTGTTGCCGGTGATCCTCGGGTAATAAAATTTTTGCAATACAACATGCGTTCCCAGATTTTTGCCAAATCACTTCCTATGCCCATGGTGTTCGGCGCCATGAAACGGTTGGAAATGTTACGCGATGATCCTTCACACCGCGAAAAATTATGGACTGTTGTAAAAGTTTTGCAAAAAGGATTGCGTGAGGCAGGGCTCAATATTGGACATACGGCTTCTCCGGTTACACCGGTCATGTTGAACGGCACAATTGCCCAAGCCACCCAGATCACTTACGATTTGCGTGAGAATTTCGATATTTTTTGTTCTATGGTCGTTTATCCTGTAGTCCCCAAGGGAACGATTCTTTTACGGTTGATTCCGACGGCCGTACATACACTGGAAGATGTGGAGTACACGGTGAAAGCATTTAAAGAAGTGAAACGGAAACTGGACAATAAGGAATATTCTACGGAATTTAAAATCGCCAACGACTAAAAAGATAATTCTTTAAAGAAGTTTTTTAAGCCGGATATTTCTGTTGTCCGGCTTTTTTAATGGGTTTTTGAAACTATTTTTTAACAAATTTACCGGAAAATGTTTGTTTGCCTGTCGTAATTTTAAGAAGATAAACCCCGGGTTTTAAGGCACTTATGTTTAGTGCTTCTTCCTTTTTAATCTTTTCTTTTAGAACGGTTTCTCCCGAAAGGTTTATAACAGATACAATGGCTTGTTGCGAAAAACCGGTACAATAGATTTTATCGAAAGCGGGATTGGGATAAAACAATGCTTTTCGGATGTTTTGTTTTTTGATGCTGTTTGTTTTTTCAGGGGATAGTGCTACAGGCAGCACAACGGGTTTTCCCTGAAGGATGCGCAAATTGCGAATGATTTTGGAATGATAACCGGCAGCAGAAAACCGGAAACTGTAAGTGCCCGGGTAAATCGGGCGAAAATAGCGACCGGTTATTGAATCGGAATAAACTTGTGAATGAAGGGTATCATGATGCAGGACAAAAATCTCTACTTTTAACGGTTTTCCTGTAAGGCTGTCGGTAACAGTCCCCCGTAATCCTTCCAGCGCCTGGTGCATGTAATTCAGCAAAGACCGGTAATTGTATTCCCAATATTTGGGCAGACTGTCCGGAAGGGGCATTTTAGTATCCGACAATTCCAAAGTAAATTCCCGATCGTACTGAAAATAATTCATGTAGTCCTGACGGCCTCCGGTGATACTGTACCAGTCATATCCGTCAGTAATGCCATTGTTTAGTTCCGTAAAATAACCAGCCCGGGAGTGAGCATGAACTGTATCGGCATACTGGCGGCAAACCTCCTGCCACCAGGCATCATCCGCCGTACGTACGGCCCAGGTGTCCCAAGGATAATTGGCTACTTCTGAACCTGTATGCAGATTGCATGATAAAACGAAATGATGTTTTCGGGCAAAATGCATAAATGCTATTGTTTCCGGTTGCCAGCTGTTGCCATCGGGATGCTGGCCGGCCCGTGGGTCGGGATAATTGCGATTTAAATCTACGCCATTGGCATTGAACCGGGTAGCACCATATACGGAAGCATTTCCTGCAGCATAAGTGCCATCCGGGTTGGCCAGCGGGTTGATCCAGATATCCAGGCTGTCAATCAAATGAGTAATTTCAGGTTTTATACCATAATTGCTCAAAAGATAATCGATCAAATGCAGCATTAAAATGTAACCTGTGGTTTCATCACCGTGCATGGTAGAAGTGTACATGAATTCCGGAACGGTATCGGATGCTGCACGCAGGTGCCCAATGTGGGCAAAAAGCAAATCCCTTCCATCAACCGAATGACCGATATTTACTATTTGGCAGAGATGGGGATAATTTTTCTGAAAACTTTGCATCAGAGTTACATATTGTTCGTAGGATGGATAAAAATCCCACTTGTGGGTACTTTTGAATTTTTTCGGCAACAACTGTTGCCTTGACCATCTTTCTGAAGGGGTTGTCAAAATCCGGTAAGGAATGTCTTTTTTTAAGAAACGGTTAAAACCTGTCGTATTAGCATAAGCATAAACCGTATCGTGTCGTACTTTATCGATAGAAATAAACCGTCCCAACGTTTGTAACTGCTGCCTGCCGGTGAAAGTAAACGTAAAATATACTTCCGTGTGTTGTTGTGAATATTTTTCAGAAACCACCTGTTGTGCTTTTACAGGTTGAAAAATCAAAAAAGTTATGGCAAAAAGTAATAGTGGCAACCGTTTCATAATTGATATTCAATAATGTTATTGCCGAATATCGTTCAATAATCTTTGCAAAGCAAAATAAACGGATTTGTTTGCTTTCACCATTGGTAAACGTAAATTGTTTTTCAGGATACCTTTTATTTCCAGGGCAGCCTTTATTCCTGCCGGGTTGCCATCGGCAAACAACTGTTGTATCACCGGAAGTAACTTGTAGTGTATCTTCTGCGCTTTTTTAAATTTTTCCTGCAAAAGCAAACGGACCATTTCCGAAAATTGTGCCGGAAGCACATTGGCTACTACTGAAATGACACCTGCAGCACCCATGCTCATCAACGGAAACGTGAGGGCATCATCTCCGGAAAAGACCAAAAAGTCCTCTGGCTTTTGGCGCAAAATATCCATTACCTGTTGCATGTTTCCCGAAGCTTCTTTTATGGCCACAATGTTTTCAAAATTACGGGCAAGTTGCAGGGTGGTTTCTGCAGACAGGTTGCTTGCCGTTCGCCCGGGAACATTGTATAAAATAATGGGGACAGGGCTGGCTGCTGCAATATTTTTAAAATGGTTGTACAATCCTTTTTGATTGGGTTTGTTGTAATAAGGTGCAACGGAAAGAATGGCTTCTATGCCGTTGAAATCGGTTTTTTTTATGGTCCCGATCACGGTACGGGTGCTGTTGCCCCCCATCCCCATTACAAGGGGAACGCGGCCTCCTATGGTTTCTTTCACAAAACTCATGATGGCTTCTTTTTCATCGCAGGAAAGCGTTGCTGCTTCGCTGGTGGTCCCTAATGCCACAATGAAATCTATGTTCCCTTCAATAACATATTCCAATAGTTTTCCCAGGCTGCTGAAGTCAATGGTTCCGTAATTGTGAAACGGCGTTACGATGGCCACACCGGTTCCCTTTAGGTTGGTTTTGATTTTCATGACACAAGCTTAAGGTTCAATTGTTTAAAATATTTTTTAAATTCATTATAAAAAGTGTCATAATGCATTTCTTCACCCGGTTTCCCCAGACTAATGTCCAACAGCGGTTCTTCATTGTTAAATGTCCATCCTGCTTTTAATCTGGCTTTTATGGCTGTTGCCAGTCGGCAGCACCGCTTGTCCCTGTTTCGTGCAAAAACCAATAAAAGGTCGAAATGTTGTTCTTTCAGCCATGTTTTTAATAGTGGTTTTTCTCTTCCGAAAAGGTCAAAATCCCTTTTGTCCGTTACCAAAAGATGCATGGCTACCGGTTTGGATTCTGTTTTCCTGCCGGAAAAATAAACCAACACTTTTAGTTGAGGGTAATCTTTTAAAAAATTGCGGATAAAAATCTCCGCTTCCTGCCAGTCTTCCACACTTTCCAGACAGAAAAACATGCCCGGTTTTTTAACCTGTTCTTTAAAATAGTTATCGGCAATGTTTTTTTCATCTGTTTTTACTGCGAAATTGGCCTCTACAACCCTGCTTTCCTTCATTCCTTTAAAAATATTATTTCCCGCTTTTTTTTGAGACGATGTAAAATTAACAAGAATTTGGATTGCTTCCTGAAATTTTTTGCCTTTGTTTTCCATCTGTTGGTCTGTTAAATGGGTGTGTTGGTCGATTATTTTTCAATAATTGAAATAAAAAGGCTGTTACTGTTGTCAAAAAAGCAAATAATCAAAATCTTATAAAAATGAAAAAATTAGGAGTCATTATCATTGCATTACTGTTCGCCGGACTGGGGACGGTCAATGCACAGCAACACAAAAATGTGCCTGCGCACAACTATTTTACTCAAACTGTTTTGCCTTTTATAGAGCAACAACAGAAAAACCTTGAATTGGCCCTTACCAATTCCGAAAGGGCAACACTAAACGAAATCAGACAGGAGATGGTTGCTTTTCGTGAGCAGGGTGTCCAAATGAGGAAATCTATGCAGGGGAAATTTAATCCGCAGGCAAGGGAAAACCGCAAGGCACAATTTGAGGCTATTGTTGCCAAAGCCCGTAAATTGGTAAATGCCCATCCACAGGCAGCAGCAGCCTATAAAAAAGCCATCGAAAACGAGTTGGCCAAATGGAAAGAACACATGATGGGAATGAACCGGGGATATGGAAATTATAACGGTCGTGGCCAGCGTATGAATTTTGCTTCCAGACCGGGGTTACAAAGGCTAAGTGATCCGGCTGTGGGTTTGCTTATGGATGCACGCGTTATGGGAAACAGGATGATGCATAAAGCTTGGGGAATGAAAGCTCGTTACGGAATGCGGGGAAATCAGGGGAGAATGGGAAGATATGCCATGGAACACAGGAACGGCTTCCCGCGTGCTGCCATGATGGCCATGCATAACCCTCAGGTCAGGGCACAGATAAAAGCATACGTCCAAAAGAATGTCCTTCCTGTAATTCGTACTGAAAGAGAATTGTTTGATAAATATTTGTCTAAAAAAGAAAAAAAGGCCATAGCCAATGCACGGGCAACCATGCAAGCCCAAAGAGAAAGGATAATGCAAATGCGGAAATCAGGTGCCAAACCTTCTGATTCGGCACGCCTTGCCACGCAATTAAAAATGGAAGAGAACCGCATTGCCATGCAGCAGATTGTACTAAAACATTATGGTGAATTACAGAAAGTCATGGCCCCCATTAAAGAAAAAATACCACAGTGGCGTAACGGCATCCGAAAAATAATCATCCAACAAATAGTTGAACAGCAAATGAAGCAAGCCCCCAAAAAATTCGGAGCTGCAAAAGCAATGTTAAGAGATAAAGGGGATATCAGGTTTCTGCTTTTTGATCCCCTGCATCCCGAAAATAACGGGTTTATGCAGCCTTTTAATGGATTCGGAAGAAAATAATATCAAATCTTATTGGAAAAAACCAGCCCGGGGAAGAGGCTGGTTTTTTTTGTTAATGCCTGGTCGCCCTGTCATGTTGCAAACGATTGTTTTCCCGGAATCTTTGGAAAAGTTTGGCCTTTTTAAAGAAGGCGTTTTTGTTTCCTCCTGCTGAATGTGTTTGGCTGTTTCGCGGAATTGCTGTACTTTCGGGCTTTCTAAAAATTTCAAAATGGCAAGAAAACCGCATCTCAGTTTTTGGCAAATATGGAATATGAGTGTGGGGTTTTTCGGAATACAGTTTGGCTTTGCTTTGCAAAATGCCAACGTAAGCCGGATTTTCCAGACACTTGGCGCTGACATTGGCAATTTGTCTATTTTATGGGTGGCTGCTCCCGTAACAGGACTGATTGTCCAACCCATTATCGGACATTACAGTGATAATACCTGGGGACGCCTTGGCAGGCGGAGGCCTTATTTTCTGGCCGGGGCATTACTTGCCTCGATGGCATTGCTTCTCATGCCCAATTCACACGTGTTGTGGATGGCTGCCGGCATGCTTTGGATTTTGGATGCTTCCATCAATATTTCCATGGAACCCTTTCGTGCATTTGTGGGGGATATGCTGCCCGAAGAACAACGTACACAAGGATTTGCCATGCAGAGCTTTTTTATAGGAACAGGAGCAGTCATAGCCAGTGTATTGCCTTGGGTTATGACTAATTGGCTGAACATTAGTAATACAGCACCTGAAGGGGTTATTCCCCCTTCGGTAAAATGGTCTTTTTATATTGGCGGGGCTATTTATTTTACGGCAGTTTTGTGGACTATTATCACCACAAAAGAATATCCTCCTGAAATGTTAAAAGCTTTTGATGAGGAAGAAGAAAAACGTAAGAATGTGTCTGTTACCACAGCTCCCGATAGCATTAACCACAGGCAGAAAGGCAGGAAACAATCCATCAACGGTATTATTTGGTTGTTGATAGGCGTCTTAATGACCTTTTGGTTTTATGAAGACAGGCTGACCAAGGATTTATATGTGCTTTCTTTTGGTTTAGCGGCTTTGGGCATACTTATGCTCGTCTCCGGGACAATGCAGCTGAAAGGTAAAAACCAGGTGGCGTTGGTGGTAATCATGAACGATATGTTCGGTATGCCCAAAACCATGCTGCAGCTCGCTTTTGTACAATTTTTTAGTTGGTTTGCCCTTTTTTCCATGTGGATTTATACCACTCCGGCCGTTACCGAATATGTGTTTCATACGACGAATACTACTTCAGCAGCATATAACAACGGCGCAGACTGGGTTTCCATTCTGTTTGCCGTTTACAACGGGTTTGCTGCTATTGTGGCCTGGTTGTTAACGCCATTGGCCAAAGCTACAAGCCGAAAGTCGGCACATGCTATATCATTGCTTCTCGGCGGTTTGGGATTGTTTTCCATCTATTTTATTCATAACCAATATCTTTTGCTGATATCCATGCTGGGGGTGGGGGTGGCCTGGGCCAGTATTCTTTCCATCCCTTATGCTATTCTTACCAATGCCCTTCCTCATGATAAAATGGGGATTTACATGGGTATTTTCAACTACTTCATTGTTATTCCTCAGATTGTGGCGGCGGCCATTCTCGGTTTTTTCCTGGAAAAGTTCTTCCACAGCGAAGCCATTTACGCCATGATCATTGGCGGTATTTCCATGTTGCTTGCCTCGGTTTTGATCTTGTTTGTGAAAGATAAAGGCTGACAGGATGCGGGTTCGGGATGCTTATGTGGATTTGCCGGATGTCCGGCTGTTTACCAGGATGCTTCTGCCTGTTAACGGAGAGGCGGATACGGGGCTGCCGGTGGCCGTTTTTCTGCACGAAGGACTGGGTTCGGTAAGCCAGTGGAAAGATTTTCCCGAAAGGTTTGTACGCGCATGCGGCCTGCCAGTGTTGCTTTACGACCGTTTGGGTTATGGAAAATCTTCGCCCCGTTTGGAAGAACGAAGGCTGGATTATCTCCATCGGGAAGAAGAACTTCTCAGTGACCTTATCGGGAAATTATCCCTGAAAAAATATTACCTGCTTGGACACAGCGAAGGCGGATCGCTTGCCTTGATCCATGCTGCCCGACATCCGTCAGGACTGTTAAAAGTGATTACATTATCGGCCAATACACAGGAGGAACCGTGTATTACACCTGAAATTGAGAAAGTTAGAATAGAATATGAAAAACCGGGCTCCAAACTAAAAAAAGCCTTGCAAAAATATCATGGCATACATTGCGATGAGGTTTTTTATGCATGGTGCGATACCTGGACAGCCGGTTTTTTCCAAAGCTGGAACATTAAAAAGGAATTAAAACTGATTCAGGTGCCGGTGCTTGCTTTTCATGGCCGTAACGATCAGTACACCAGTTTGCAACAGGTTGAAAATATTCGTCAGCTGGTTCCGGGGCAAAAAGAAATTCATGTTTTGGATCATTGTAGTCACCATCCTCATTTTGACTATCCGGCAAAAGTGGTAGAGGTTATCTGCCACTTTATCGGATAAAAGCCGGTGTTCTATTTTTTATGTTTTGGAAGCCAGGTATGACGAAATTTACAGTTTAAATATTCAGGTTTGATTTTAATAAAGGTTTGCTGTGCTTTTTCGTTTATCCAGTTATCAATGGCTTTACGTTGTTTGGCCTGCAGCGCCCATTGTGCTATTCGTGGATAATCTTCTTTCAGGTTGGCACGGTGGGGAGGGATGCGCTTTGCCAGATAAAGCAACCTGTATGCCTCTTTTTGGTTAGCGGTTTTGAATGGTACCGGATTTGAAATCTCACCCGGTTTCAGTTTGTTTACAATAAACGATACCTGCGGACTGAGCTGTTCGCCTTCAAATTCAGTGCCTCCGGTTTGAGGATTGATCAGATAACCGCCATTATTTTTGTTTTTGCCTTGTGAATATTCTTCAACGGCTTTGTCAAAAGTAATGGAATCTTCCCGGATTTCTTTGACTATGGTATCCAGTTTTAACCGTGCTTTTTCCAAAGCGAGGGGTGATACTTTCGGAATGAGCAGAATATGGCGAACGTTGATGTAATCGCCTTTGCGGGCAATCATTTGAATAATATGGTATCCTGCTTTTGTTTTTACAACCCCTGAAATCTGTCCCGGTTTCAACTTGTAGGCAGCAGCTTCAAATGCGGGATACAATTGGCCCCGCCCATAGAAGCCCAGTTCTCCGCCATTTTTTGCCGAACCCGGATCTTCCGAATATAAAATGGCCATGGTGGAAAAACTGGCACCATTCAAAATACGTTTTCGCAACTGCAGCAGCTCTTTTTTAATCCGCAGTATCTCTGCCAGGCTCACCGGAGGTGCCCGTACAATCTGTCGGAGAACATACTCTGTTTTGATCATTGGAATACTGTCCTTGGGCAAAGAATTATAATATGAACGAATTTCGGAAGGGGTAACGGTAATGTTACTGATAATTTTTTGTTGTACCTGTTGTGCCAGCATTTGGTCTTTCACTATGTTGCGAATTTCCGATTTGATTTCGGAAATGGACTTTCCATAGTATTTTTCCAGTTTTTCCTGGCTGCCAAACTGATTGATAAATCCGGAAAGCCTTCTGTCAAGTTCTGCGTTTACCTGTGCTTTGTCTACGGTAATGCTGTCTACTTCCGCCTGGGCAACCATAAGCTTTTGATAAAGCAGACTTTCCAGGATTTGGCATTTCATGCTTTTTTCGGTTCCTTCAATGTCACCCTGCATACGAAAACTCAAATACTGGTTCTCAATGTCCGACTGTAGGATTAAAGTATTGCCTACTACGGCAACTACCTGGTCAATTACTTTTCCTTTGGGAATGGCTGTAGTGTCATTCTTCTGGGCTGTAGCCGAAAAAGGGGTTGCAAAAAGCAAGATGGCTGCCAATAGTGCCCATTGCGTTGAAAAGATTGTCCTGAAAAATTTTTGTTTTGCAAGTCTCATGTTCATGTTAATAAATTTCAAATTTCTTATGTTTTTCCGCTTGTTTGAAAATACCTGCCCTCAGTTGCCGGATCATGTCTGTTTTTCTTTTATTCAGAATGATCTGCCGGATAAAACGGGCTTCCATAACTTCAGGGGAAATCTCATCTTTAATTTTAAAGTTGACAAATTTAACAATATAAAATTTGTTGTTGTCCTTTAGCCGTATAATACGGTGATTTTTCAGGTAAATACCCTGATTATATGTCTCAATGGGAATTATTTTCAAAACCTGGTTAAATGGTAACCATCTGTTGGTATCCATAAAGTATGATTCTGCCATTGTCGGTGCATAATTTTCCAGCGAATCCATTAAAATGCTGTCCGGCAGATGAAACATACCCCAGAAAACCCTTTCTAATTGCGGGCTGTCTTCACGTTTAAGATTGATAATGGCATAAATGACCTTGACAATATTTTCTTTTAACTGGAAATCTTTCAAATGATTTTTATAGTATTTATCAATTTGTTTCTTTGTCACAACCGTATCCATATTTTGCCTGACATATTCGGTTTCATATTGATAAATAATAAGAGAATTGCGATATTCTTCCAGTCGTTTTTTAAAATTAAGCATGTCTTCGGGCAGATTTTTTTCTGCCTGCTGAAGCAATAATTGGGTGTGTACCCATTTGTTGATATAGCTTTGGCAAAAGAGCAGGCTGTCGTGCGGGCTGATGCCTTGAGGGATGATGGTTTTCAGATCATTTACATAGAGATATTTATCACCCACCCTCGCCAATGGGGCATTGATTCCTTTTTTTTGCTGCCGGCATCCGGACAACCCTGTGCCGGCAAGAATTGCCAAAAGCAGTAATAATCCAAACATCTTGATGGACAGTTCCTTCCCTTTTGGGAAAAAGATATTGAATGCCGGCAGCCTCATGATTGTTTTTTGTTGTGATATTTTATAAGTTTATCCAATACTTTTTTATTGATTTTTACCGGAAACTTCTTCCGGAGTTGTTGTACCCATCGTTTTTCCAATAAATTCTGATAATCGGAGGTAACGAGTCCGCGGGACTGTTCAAATGACATTATGCCGGGCGGAATGATTTTTTTTATAAAAATGATGCTAACTTTATTCCCAACATTTGAAAAGACCGGTTTGGACAGCCCTGTTTTCCACCGGATACTGTCCAACAGCCTGTTATCGCCTTTCTGAAAAATTCCGCTGTTGGCTTCCAGCCCTCTTACTTTTGTCTGGTGATGGTTGATGGCCTGAAGAAGATGAGTCTTGTCTTTGTTATGCCTGAGCAATGCTTCCAGAGAGCTCAAGGAAGACCGTGGGCAGGTAAAAATAATGACCCGGGCTTCCCTGCCATGTTCGTATTGAGAACGGTGTTTCTTATAAAAATTTTTCAGCCCGACCGTATCCTTAATGGCTTTTGTCCACACCATTTTGTTTTCCAGGTTAAAAAGTAAAATGCCGTCATGGTATTCTTTCATGAGGGCTTTAAAAACGGGATAAAAGTCTTCGAGATGGGCGTTTTCATATTGCAGGCAGTTTTGGTTGACAAACTGCTGAAAAAGGCTGTTCAGCATAAAGTTTTTATTCTTGTATGACCCTTCGTTTTGATGCTGTTCAACGTATCTGGCAAAATCTTTCTGGACATAAATCTTCGGTTTTGTTTTGCCGATTTTCATGAGAACATGGTTCCATTTTCCATGCAGGCTGTCTGCATGAAATGTTCCTGCAGAGAGCGTAGAGGCCAATGCCCGGATAATGGCATTTTGGGCTTCAGGATATACTTTGAGCCCATTTTCTTTTTTGATTTTTGACAAAACAGCTTCTTTACTGATTTTCGCTCTTTGATCCCGGGCTACGCGTGCCCTTAAAACAGGTTCTTCCTGTTTAAAACTGCCCGGTTTTTTATCGCTTAAAAGTTTTATGATGTGAAAGCCGTATATGGTTTGAAAGGGTTTGGAAATTTGTCCGGGTTTCATGTTGTCGATATGTTCTACAAACTGAGGAACGATGCGTCCCGAAGTGAACTTTGGCAATTTGCCGCCATTGCTGGCCGATCCGAGGTCTTCCGAATATTTTTTGGCGGCTTCTTCAAAAGGCATACCTGCTTTGATCTTTTTGTAGATGTTTTGAATTTTTTTTGCTTTGGCTGCCGAGTCGGCAGGGGTATATCCTGGTTTAAGTGCCACAAAAATCTGTTCTACCTGAGCTATTCCCATGGCAGGCCTTTTGTCTGTAACTTTGATCAAATGGTATCCGTATCTGGTACGTACAGGCTCTGAAACACTGTCTACCGGCGTGTTATAAGCAGCTGATTCAAAAGGGTAAACCATGTCAAAAACGGTGAAATAGCCTAAATCACCGTGGTTACCCTGATGTGCCCTTTGCTTTCCCGGAATGGCCGGCTGGTTTCTTGCCGAAGGATCTTCAGAATATTTTTCTGCAGCTTTGGCAAAGCTTAACCCGTGCAGGATTTCAGATCTTATTTTGGTGATTCTGTCCCATGCCTTTAACGTATCGGCCGGGCTGGCATCAGGACTGACCCGTATGAGAATGTGGCTGGCCCGGATATCATATTTCATGCGGTGATAGGCTTCCCTGATAAGTGAATCCGTAACTTTTTTATCAGTGAAATAAGGTCGGGCCAATTGTTTCCGGTAGCCCTGCAGTTCCCTTTTAAAAGCAGCGGAAGTATCCATTTTTAACCTTTCAGCTTCCAACACCTTTAGTCTGAAGTTGATATAAAGTTGCAGGTAATTTTTTAAACTGGTTGTATCTTGCCCTATGGTGCCGTTTTTCTGATATATTTTCATGAATTCTCCGGCAGTAATTTTTTGCCCGTCAATGTTGAGCAGTTCTTTTTTCATTAAACTCTTCTGAGCGTGAAGCCGGGGGACAAGAAAAATAAAAATTGCAAGAATCCAGACTTTTTTCATATTTACAAGGTTATTTATCCTTTTCTACTGTAATTGGGTGCTTCACGGGTAATGGTAATGTCGTGCGGGTGGCTTTCTGCCACGCCGGCAGCAGTGATTTTAATGAATTTTGCTTTTTGCAGGTCGCTAATGTTGCGAGAGCCGGTATAACCCATTCCTGCACGCAATCCGCCAATCATTTGCAAAATAACTTCCGACAGGGTGCCTTTGTAAGGGACACGCCCAACAATGCCTTCTGGCACAAGCTTTTTGATATCATCTTCCGCATCTTGAAAATAGCGGTCTTTTGATCCTTGTTGCATGGCTTCTACTGACCCCATGCCACGGTATGATTTGTATTTACGTCCGTCAAAAATAATGGCTTCCCCCGGTGATTCATCTACTCCTGCAAACAAAGAACCGGCCATGATACTGTCTGCCCCGGCTGCAATGGCTTTTACAATGTCGCCAGTGTAACGGATGCCCCCATCGGCAATAACCGGCACATTACTACCTTTCAGTGCCTTTGCTACGTTGTATACAGCCGTCAGTTGCGGGACTCCTACGCCGGCTACCACACGGGTTGTACAAATGGACCCCGGGCCGATACCTACCTTGATGGCATCGGCGCCTGCTGCCAGCAAATCCAGGGCTGCTTCGCGGGTTGCCACATTGCCTACCACCAATTCAATTTCCGGATATTTTTTCTTGACCTGCCTGGCCATTTGAAGAACACCTTCCGAATGCCCGTGTGCAGTGTCCACCACAATGGCATCCGCACCAGCATCCACCAATGCAGCTACCCGTTGCATGGTGTCGGAAGCGATGCCCACGGCAGCAGCAACCCGTAATCTGCCATGGCTGTCTTTACAGCTATTGGGATGTGCTTTGATTTTTATGATGTCTTTGTAAGTTATTAATCCTACCAGTTTATAATCGTTGTTGACCACCGGCAGTTTTTCAATTTTAAATTCCTGCAGGATCTGGGCAGCTTCTTCGAAATTGGTAAATTCGGTGGTGGTGATCAGGTTCTCTTTGGTCATAACCTGTTGAATAGGTTTGTCCAATTCTTTTTCAAATCGAAGGTCTCGATTAGTAACGATGCCTACGAGTTTGTTTTTTCTGTCTACCACCGGAATGCCGCCGATACTAAACTCATGCATCATGTTCAGGGCATCGATCACCCGTGCATTGGCACTCAGGGTTACGGGGTTAAGGATCATGCCGTTTTCGGCACGTTTCACTTTTTTAACCTCGATGGCCTGGTTTTCGATGCTCATGTTTTTGTGAATGACCCCGATACCACCTTCCTGGGCCATGGCGATAGCCATTTTAGATTCGGTAACCGTGTCCATGGCGGCCGAAACAATAGGTATTTTTAGTTCTATATTTCTGGAAAAGTGTGTATTAAGGTTGGTTTCTCTTGGTAAAACCGTCGAATGAGCAGGGACAAGAAGTACATCGTCATAGGTGAGTCCTTCGCCTAAAAATTTTTTATTTTCCATGGCCGTGGAGAAAATTTAAAGTTTATGCAAAACTATCAAAAATCCGTTATCCGTCCTCATCCTTTTTTTTGAGTAATTCTTTTTAACAAGTTTTAACGGGTGGTTGAATTTGAAATACGAGGGGAATGGATGTGTTGCCCAATTGCTAAAATAAATATCTTTGTTGTATGGAGAGACTTACTCTTTTTGCCGAAATTCTGTTACCTCTTCCCGTTCCCGGAACTTTTACTTATCGGGTACCCTTCGCCTTGAATGAGAAAATAAAGGTGGGACAACGGGTGACTGTCCAGTTTGGCAAACGTCGTGTTTATGCCGGTTTGGTGCTGGCATTGCACCAGCGTCCCCCGCAAAAAGGAATTCCCAAGTACATCCTGTCGGTTTTGGATGAAAAACCGCTGGTGAATGAGTTGCAATTCCGGTTTTGGAAATGGATATCCGATTATTACATGAGTACGCTGGGAGAGGTTATGAGTGTGGCATTGCCTTCGGCATTCAGGTTAAGCAGCGAATCGAAAGTAGTGCTGGCGCCGGACTTTGTTCCCGACAGGGAAACCCTCAACGAATCAGAATACCGATTGACGGAAGCACTGTTGCAGAAAAACAGTCTGACCATTGGTGAAGTAGCGAAATTTGTAGGGTATCAAAAAGTTTTACCGTTGTTAAAAACAATGATCGAACGACGGCTGATTGCTATGGAAGAAGAACTTAAACAGCAGTATAAACCTAAAAAGACAAAAATGATAAGGCTGGTGCCCGGTTACTTTGAAGAGGCAGCCATGCAGGATCTTATGGACCGGCTGGGCAAAAAAGCGCACAAACAGCTGGAACTGGTCATGGGGTTTATTTCCTTGTCGGGATTTCCGCCGAAAAAGGATTTTGCCAT
>JALUYM010000154.1 GCA_027018745.1 Bacteroidales bacterium
AGTAGTTTTTTTTGTTGTTGTTTTCTTAGCAGTGGTCTTTTTGGGTTTAGGGGTTTCTTCGGCAACTTTCGCTTTCTCTTCTTCTTCCTCAGCAGGTTTCACTTCAGCATGTTTTACATAGCGTGTTTTTATTTTTTTCCTTCTTCTCAATCTTCCGTAAGACCTGTTCACGATTTTCCCTCTTCTTGTCTTTTTGTCACCTTTTCCCATGGTACTATATTTTAAATGAATGATTCGATTTATTTTATTGCCGTAAAATTATTAAAAATTATAAAGCCTGCAAAATTATCGACTGCTTTTTCCCTGTTGAAGAAATTCTTTTTCAAAAAGTTCGGCATGTTTTATGGTCCGTTTGGCCCATTCGATAATAATATCCAGTTTTTCTTCTTCGCTCAGTTGCCAGGGGATGGAAGACTTCCGTAGTTTTTCGGTCAGGGTAAAAAGTATCAGTGCGGCGGAAACCGAAATATTATAACTTTCTGTAAATCCGTACATGGGTATACGAAGGTATTCATCAGCGTTTTCAATGGCTGTTTCGGAAAGCCCTTTCAATTCTGTTCCGAAAATCAGTGCCATTTTCCCATCTATGGAAATATTGTCCAGCGTTTGATCATCAGTGTGGGGAGTGGTAGCCACAATGCGATAGCCGGCCTTACGCAAGGCGTCGTAAGCTGCCAGCGTGTTGTCCCGGGCTTTATTGTATTTTATCAGGTTCAACCATTTGGATGAACCCAGAGCTACTTCCGGGTTGATGTGGTATTGGTTCCTGTTTTCAATAATATGGATATCCTGAACTCCGGTAAGATCAGCGCTCCGCAACACGGCACTGGCATTATGAGGCTGGAAAATATCTTCCAAAACAACAGTAATGTGCCGTGTGCGGTACTGAATCACTTTATCGAAAAGCTTTCTGCGGTTTTCCGTCAGGTAACCTGAGAGAAAACCGAGAAATTCTTTTTTTGTCTGATAATCCATACAACGGGATTTTTTACAGGTCTTTTTTCGGATACATGCTGTTCCACCACTGTGGCTGATCTTTTAAATATTTGGCAAACCAGGCAAAAATGGTCCGCTGCCACAATATCCGTTTGTTATAATCCACAATGTGATGGTTCTGGCCTTTTACCTCCACAAATTTAACCGGACGTCCGAGAAGTTTTAAAGCGGTATAAAGCTGAATACTTTCGCCGGTAGGCACGTTGGTGTCGGCAGTACCCTGAATGAGCAACATGGGTGTGTGGATTTTTTCAGCATTGAACAGTGGGCTGTGGTCAACATATAGTTTTTTGTTGTTCCACGGAAAACTGTTGGCGGAAGCTACCGAGCTGTACAAATAGCCCCAATAACCCTGTCCCCAGTAAGAGGTTATGTCGCTGATGCCGGCATGGGCAATGGCAGTCGTAAATATGTCGGTTTGGGTTTGCAGCCACATGGTCATGTATCCTCCGTAAGAAGCTCCCAGACAACCGACAGCATGCGGGTTCACTTGTGGATGGGCTTTGATAAATTTCTTGGTACCTTCGATAATGTCGCTGGCATTTTCTTTGCCCCAGCCGTTTACATGCAGTGCGGAAAAATTCTGTCCATAACCTATGGCACCGCTGGGTTGCAAGTCGTAAACAATGTATCCCATGGCGGCAAACAGGTTTTTCGGGTAACGACCGCCGAAATCCCTCGAGGTGGGAACTGTACCACCATAATAATAAACCAATAACGGATATTTTTTATCGGGATTGTAATTCGGCGGATAGTAAATACGTCCCTGAATGGTGTAACCCTGTTTGTTTTTGAAGTTCCAGTTGGCGGTTTTCCCAAATTGAATGTGGGCAAAATATGCTTTTTCAGGGTTGGCAACCTCGGTTTGTTTGTTATCTTTCAGGTTATATAGCCAACCCGTAGCGGGGTAGGAAATACTGCTTCCTGAATAACTCATGAGGGGGGCATTATGGGCAAAACTTACCTGTGTCACCACATCCACCTTCATGGGGAGTTTGGTAAACTTGTGACTGGTTGGGTCGTATTTCCAAATGTCCACATAAGATTTATCCTGACTTAAAAAGTAGATTTTATGGTCAACAGGGTTCCACCAGGCATTGTTGATGGAAGGGTTGTAATTTTTGGTTATGGGCTCTACTTTTTTAGTCGCCAAGGTGTAAATATAGGCCTGAATATCGAAATCATTGGGAATTTTAGCTTTTTTCAAATGAATGCCTGCACCGTTAAACATGGCTGCACTACCCGTAACCAGCAATTGTTTCCCGTTGGGGGAATAAACGGCACTACCGCCAAAACTGGCATTCCAAATGGTATCAACCCGTCCGGTTTTCAGGTTCATTTGCATCATGATTTGTTTTGTATAAGGACGTTTTGCATAGTACGGAAAACTTTGTGAAAACAAAATGTGTGTTTCGTCCGGCGAAATATCCTGTAAGTTGTTGGTAAGATAACCATAAGTAAGCTGTCTGGTACTGTGGTCTGCCGGGCGGAACAGATACAACTGTGTCCGCATGCGGTACCAGGGCCAGCGGTCTGGCATACCCCGCAGTTCATAAACCCCGGTTTTATTTTTTTCATATTTTTCCTCAACAGAGTAAATGATGAAATCGCCTTTAGGACTCCAGGTGTAACCTGAAAACTTTTTAGGTGTTTGCATGAGAAGCGTTTCTTTGTGCGTTTTCAAATTGTACGCCATCAAAGCAGACCGGACAC
>JALUYM010000155.1 GCA_027018745.1 Bacteroidales bacterium
GGAAATCAATCCCGATTTTTCTCAGGAAAAACGTGAGTTGTTGACAAACAAAGTCTGGTTCGATAAAACCATTTACCGCGGTATCAAGCTCGAAGCCCGCATTGAAAGCTATTACGATCTTATGACCCATCACCTCGATTATTCTTACGGACTTTATGTTGTTGTGAACGAAAGCTTTTTCCTGACCAAGTACAAGCGTTAAAGCAGTTTTAAAGTTTCTTTATCCTTTTTCGTGGTACATCCTGTCCAGCAGGTACCTGATCTTTTTTCCGTAACGTTTGTCAGCAGCCCATTTTCCCGACAGGCCATCCACATTTTTAATGCTGCCGCGTTTTACAAACCGGAAACGGGGATCCACCAATTTGTTATGTAATTTTTTATGGGAAGCATAGGCTTTCAAATGTTGAATGTGTGCCCGGATTCCCAGCCGGATATACCGGAAGGAAAGTCCTTTTGTTTTTTTGTTAAAGACTCCCAGGCCACAAAAATTGTTCTGGCCGGATGAAACGGTACCGCCATAGCGCAGAAATCCTGTTTCCAAACACATTTGTGAAAAGGCCACATCCGAATTGACACCTTCCGCTTTGGATTCCTGAATATAAATTTTCGCAATTTCAAGGGCTTTGGTTATGGAAACAGCCTGGTTGTTTTCATGCAAAAAAGCAGCGAGGGCAGAAGCTTTTAATTTTCCCTGTCCCATGATGGACAAGGAAATTTTTATTTTCGGAGGGGATACTTTGGCTTTCGTTTTGGATAAAATGGCGTAGTCTGCCGGACAGAAAACAACAAAATCCTTCTGTTGCAAACGTATCATCAGCGCTGAATGACCCCGGAAAGTAGGGGTTGAATGCCCGTAGTATGCTGCATTCCCTTCAGAAAAAATACCGCCGGTTCCCAATATAATCATCAGCAACACAAGAGTATAGCGTTTTACATTTGCTTTAGCCGGCAGATAAGACTGGACAGATTTTATCATAAATTAAAATTGATATCTTTTTTCCGGAAAATAAATGACCGTTAAGATTAATTTTACACATTATATTGTTAATATTGTAAACTGAAATCAATTAAACAATTATGCCGTTATGAAACAGTTCTTTAAATTTATGTTTGCCTCATTTGCAGGCACTTTACTCGTTTTAATTTTGATCTTGCTTCTTTTTGCCGGAATGGTAGCTTCCGTTTCTAACATGGCAAAAAAAGAGCGTATAGTATCAGTTCCGCATACCGTTTTGCGTATTGCATGGAAAGCGCCTATCCGTGACCGGACGCCGCAAAATCCCTTTGAAAATTTCAATTTTAATACCATGAAACCCAATCGGACCCTGGGGCTGAATGATATTTTGAAAGATATTGGCAAGGCAGCCAAAGACCCGAATGTGGCAGGTATTTTTCTTGATATGGGAACCATGCCGGCCGGAATTGCTACCACCGAAGAGATCTATAATAAATTAAAGGACTTTAAAAAAACCGGTAAATTTATTGTCAGTTATGCCAACAATTACGGTCAGAAAGACTATTATCTTGCCAGTCTTTCCAACAAAATCTATTTGAATCCTGAAGGAGAAGTGTTTTTTAAAGGATTGAGTGCCCAGGTTATGTTTTTAAAAAACCTGTTGGATAAACTGGACATCAAAACCCAGATTATCCGTGGCCCCAACAACAAATACAAAAGTGCAGTAGAGCCATTGCTTTATGATAAAATGAGTGAAGCCAACCGTCAGCAGACAAAGGCATTGCTTAAAAGCATTTGGGGAACAATGCTTTCCGCCGTGTCCTCAAACAGGCATATTCCTGTGGCCGAATTAAATAAACTGGCCGACAATTTGCAACTATCGGATGCCCGACAGGCACTGAAATATCATTTTATTGATGGAATTGCTTACCGTGACATGGTTTTGGATTCCATTAAAAAGCTTGTGGGCGCTAAACCACATTATATGGCTTTCTCCAAGTATGACAACGTCCGGTTGAAGAGGAAACAGGTAAAATTTAATCCCAACGGGGTTGCCGTGATCTATGCTTTGGGTGAAATCAGCCAGGGTGTGGGCAAAGAAAACAGCATAGGCTCGGTTACACTGGCCAAAGCCATACGTCAGGCACGTGAAAACAAACGGGTGAAAGCCATTGTTATGCGGGTAAATTCCCCCGGTGGCGATGCCCAGGCTTCTGATATTATCCGCCGTGAGGTGGCCCTGGCTGCCAAAACCAAACCTTTTATTGTGTCTATGGGCAATGTGGCTGCTTCGGGGGGTTACTGGATCTCTACCAATGCCAACTTTATTTTTGCACAGCCGACAACCATTACCGGTTCTATTGGCGTTTTTGGCATTATTCCGGATTTTGGTGAATTTATGAGCAAAAAACTGGGCATAACCTTCGACAAGGTAATGACCAATAAAAATGCCGATTTTGTGGATGTTATGGCTCCTATGAATGCATTGCAGAAACAAAGGTTAAACGCAGGCATTACCCGGATTTATAAAAATTTTGTAGCACTGGTGGCACGCACACGACACTTACGCAAGGGCTTTGTGGACAGTATTGCCCGTGGCCATGTGTGGGCAGGCCGCAAAGCACTGAAACTGGGTCTGGTCGACAGCCTCGGAGGATTGCAGGATGCCATTGCCTATGCTGCTAAAAAAGCTAAACTGGGCAATAATTATCGTATCATGGAATACCCTAAACGTAAAGAATTTCTGCAAC
>JALUYM010000156.1 GCA_027018745.1 Bacteroidales bacterium
GGTGGTCCGGGTGGCGGTCAGCGCAGTACGGGAGCCAACGGGGAAGATGTTTTTATTCAGGTTCCTTTGGGGACGATTGCCAAAGATGCTGAAACAGGTAAAACGCTGGGCGAGATCATGGAAGATGGTCAGAAAATTGTTTTGCTGAACGGCGGGCGCGGCGGTCAGGGCAATGACCACTTTAAATCGGCAACCAACCAAACACCACGCTATGCCCAACCGGGAGAAGAGGGTAAAGAAGCTAATATTGTTTTTGAATTGAAAGTGCTGGCTGATGTGGGACTGGTGGGTTTCCCCAATGCGGGAAAATCAACACTGCTTTCAGTAGTCTCCGCAGCCCGGCCTGAGATAGCCGATTATCCGTTTACTACCTTACGTCCCAATTTGGGTATTGTGGCCTATCGGGATAATCATTCGTTTATCATGGCGGATATTCCCGGCATCATAGAAGGCGCCCACGAGGGAAAAGGGCTTGGCCTGCGCTTTTTACGCCATATCGAACGAAACGCTGTTCTGCTTTTTATGATACCTGCTGATGCAGATGACATTAAAAAAGAATACGATATCCTCCTTAACGAGCTGAAGCAATACAACCCGGAGCTGTTGGACAAACAAAGAGTGCTTGCCATTTCCAAATCTGATTTGCTTGATAAAGAATTGATGGATGAAATAGAAACCGACCTGCCGGATATTCAACATGTTTTTATTTCATCGATAACCCGGTTAGGATTGACAGAATTAAAAGACATGCTTTGGAAAGCATTGAATACAGAAATATAACCCGACGAAAATGCCCCGCTATTTTGTAAAATTGGCTTATCGCGGAACAGCTTACCACGGCTGGCAGGTGCAGGAAAATGCCCATACGGTGCAGGCCGAATTGAACGAAAAGATCAGCCTGCTTTGCAATGAAAAAGTAAATGTGGTAGGTTGCGGGAGAACTGATACCGGTGTGCATGCGCGGGAATTCTTTCTGCATTTTGACCTTGAAAAAGCGCTCCCTTTTTCTCAAAAAGATTTCGTGTTCCGGCTCAACCGGTTTTTGCCCCGCGATATTGCCATTTATGGCGTTTGGGAAGTGCCTTCTCGTGCCCATGCCCGTTTTGATGCTGTAAGCCGGACTTATTGTTATTATATTCTTTTAGAAAAAGATCCGTTTGCCTGTCAACTGGCCATGCCTTTTGCCGGCAGGTTAAATCTGGAAGCTATGCAACGGGCTGCAAAATATCTTATGGAATATGAAGATTTTACCAGTTTCTCAAAGTTACATACACAAACGGTTACCAATATTTGTCATATTACTGAGGCAGGGTGGAAGAAGAAAGGAAATATGCTGGTTTTTACAATTACCGCTGACCGTTTTTTGCGTAACATGGTGCGGGCTATTGTCGGTACCTTCGTGGAAATCGGTAAGGGTAAATTGCAGCCTGATGACATGAAAATAATTATTGAAGCAAAAGATCGTCAATATGCCGGATTTTCTGCCCCGGCACAAGGCCTCTTTCTGGAAGAGGTAAAATATCCTTTTCAATTAAAATTAAATAAACAAAAACAATAAATCCATGAACAGATTTTGGTTCGATTTTATCATGATTATCCTGATGACCATTTTGTTGCTGGTAGTCAATTACCTCAAATTATCCCAATATTTTGTTGCGTTTGGGGTTGTTCCGCTTCTCACTTTTTATTATTTGGGAAGTTATGCTACAAAAAAGTATGGCCCCCCTCGCAGTAAGTTTTAGGCCGATGGCACTTTGCCTGTTCACTTTTTGACGACAAATCTTCATTTGGGGACCGGTTTTTCAGGTAAAATATTTTTTCTGTTCCGCAAAACAGGTTAATTTTGACCGAAAAGAACTTTTGAATGAAAGAACGTGTTTACCTCATCGGCTTTATGGGTGTTGGGAAGACTACCCAGGGTAAAAAACTTGCCCGTCTTTTGGGGTATCACTTCGTGGACCTGGACGATTTTTTTGAAACAAAATTTAAAATTGAGATACATCAGTTTTTTAATAAATACGATGAACCGTTGTTCAGAAGATTGGAAAACGACCGGCTTAAAAAGACCTTTGAAATGAAAAAAGTGGTGGTAGCCACCGGGGGAGGAACTCCCTGTCACCACAACGGTATAGAAAATATCAATCGGCACGGGATCAGCGTTTTTCTGGAAATGCCCCCGGCAGTTATTGCTGACCGGCTTATGCATGCTAAACGAAAAAGGCCCTTGGTGGAAGGGAAATCCGGTAAAGAACTGACGCAGTATATCAAAGAAAAACTTTCAGAACGTTTAAGCTGCTATCAAAAAGCAATGATAAAAGTGGATGCCTTGCATTTGGATATAGCAGCACTTGCCGGGGAAATAAAGGATTTCAAAAGATAGGCCTTCCGGCCCTTCATTGATTTGCTGATCAGTTAAAGTTTCATGCGATGTTTTTTCTTAATGATAAATTTCTTTTTTTGCCCTGAGATATGCTTTTGTAAAATAACCAAAAGAGGTGTTTCCCAGAATATAGCTCCGAGGAGTTAGTCCCGAGCGGGCAAAACCCAGCGCTATTTGTTTTTGCTCTGCTTTTGCTTTTGCCGGATCTTTACTAAGCTGAAGATAAAGCAGGGCTGATGCAAAATCTTTTTTCCGTATAAAATAATGCACTGCTTTCATGATTAATATTTCCGAATGTTGACTTTGAATGAACTGATA
>JALUYM010000157.1 GCA_027018745.1 Bacteroidales bacterium
GCTAAGCCAGGTCGGTTCTAGATCCTCTTCAAATTCGTAATCGATTGCCATCTCATTTTACCTTGAAGGGGAGTTTTGAGAGGATGATCTCTTGTTGGTCGACATACTGCCTGCAATCTTTTCCACCAAACTTTTGACAGGTATGGCGCCAAAGTTTGGAGTGTCCCGCTTTTTCACTGGAGTTCTTGTGCAGATAAAAGAGTAGGGCGTGGGCGTATTCGTGAGGAATGACGCTGTCGATCATGTAATTCATAGATTCTTGCATAACTTTCTTGTTTAGAAGGATAGTGATGCGTCCGTTTTCGTAAGAGCTCAGACCATAGAGCCTGCCCGGGATCTTGTCTGTAATGATGATTGGGAACTGCACTTGAAATCCAAAGTTCTTTTGCATATGCGCAAGTACATCTTGCTCTTTTGCTGCTATGCGTTTGAGGTAGGAGTTTGGAAGTGGGTTGTGTTTAAAGGAGTAGCTCCTGTAGTAGTTGTATCCAAGTATAGAGAGAGCGAGGAGGATGATAGTTAAAAAGAGAATTTCGAGTTTTTTTCTCAGCACTGTTTATAATCCAAGTTCGTTCATACAGCTAACGCAGTATTTGGATTCCGGTATAAGTTTGAGGCGCTCTATATTGATATCCTCTTCGCACTCCTGACATACTCCGTACTCCTTGTTGTCAATATTCAAATAGGCGGCTTTTAATCTGTTCAATCTCTGTTTGGCGACCTCATATCTTTGGATGTTGATGTTTTGGTCCTGTTTGAGCATCTTGTGGTCGATGCTGTCGAGGGAACAATCCTTTTTTATCGGTCGCAGCGATGTTTGAATAGTTGCAATCTCATCTGTAAGTGCTGCTATCTCTGTTTGAATGATATGTTGGAGTTCTTCTTTTTCTTGTTGCGTCATCTTCATTTCCCATATTGAGGAGAGTATTATACAGTGAATTACAATAAAAAGGCCAGGGTGTTAAAGTAGTTCGTTTTTGGTAAATATCAAAATAGGGCAATTTAGCTATAATAAACAATAAAATATAGTCTTACAAGTGACACAAAATGCAAGAAGATCAAGAACATGCTCTTATAAAAACATATGCAACGGCTATGTTCATGCTGGCACTCTTGGATGAGTGGAGCAAGGCAGAGAGAATCGGCTCAAGCGCAAAGATATACAACCGTCTTATCCAAAAACACAACAACTTCCATAAACAGATTAATGAGGTGAAGCGTGGTAAGAAGAAGAGCTATTCACATAAATGTGCTCTCTTTGTAAAAGCAAGTGCCTATGCCGTAGTTGTATGGGAGAGGGTGATGCAAGAGACCAAAGGTGAGACAATCTCTGCCAATACTGTCATCCATAATCTCTATAGATTCGATTGTGATAATTTTTCAAAGATATATGGACTCAATGAGGATATCTTTCAACAACTCAATTCCAAGCCATGTGGTGTGACGCTTGCAAGCTGCAGGGTGGCAAGAGTACTGCATGAGCAGTTGCAGCAACAGATAGAAAACGATGAAGGTGAAGAAAAAGATATTTATGGATGATTGTCAATTTATAAAGAGCATCAAACATGAAAATCTTTTAATTTCCCATATTGAGGATACTTGGTGTTTGTATGACTATTTAATTACATAAACATACTTGATCACAACCTAAGTAAAAGACCAAACAAAAGTTTGAATCAGCGGTATCTGAACTGATGCGCCAAGAGAGTGAGTTGACATCCTATAAGATCGCAAAAAAGCGGGTATCAGTTTTACGACAGCGAAGAAGTATTTAAAACAGTTAAATGAAAACAACTATTTGAGTTAATAATGGATGATAGAATAAAAGAGAGATGCAAAGAGCACTATGCTCTTTTTTATTTATCATAGTTCATTCTGCTAAACTAGAAAAAAAGCATAAGAGCATGGTAATTACTTTATATAGAAGCTAAACACCAAATAGCTCCAAAATGCACGACAAGCGCAATTGCGATTAGTCCTGCGCCGGCAGACTCCATCTTATTTGTCTCTCTTCTAGTCGCAGTAATATTTTCGGCATATTTAACCAACAAGACTCCAAGAATAAAAAAACCAATCCACATAAACCATGTTTGTGCATATTGATCAAGAATGATCTTTGCAAAATCTATTTTATGAAATAGCATAACAGATCCCTTACCCTGCACATATGCCGTATCGAGGAAGAATATCATGTATAACATCAAATCTGTGTGCCTGAAGCGCGTCATGAAAGAGTTTCCAATCCGAACTTAAAAAAGCATCACTATACTCAAATTTATCATCTTCTTCATCTCTTGCTTTGTCCTGCCCGATTGCTTGATGTTTCCATGACCCAATGCCTTTTGCCTTATATTCCAGTTTTTGAGCCCCAAAACTAAAATCACCATCAGCAATAGATTTGAGCCATCTTTTATGTCTCTCTTCACCATCTTCTTCTCTAAAAGTTTTAAAGTTCTCTTCGATTTTTTTATAATCACTGTCAACTTCATCAGGAACGGTTTTTTCCTCTACTTGATAGAGATAATTCCCTAAATGCCCTACCAGATTATGAACTGCATTCATAAATATTTCCGTGTTATTTCTTTTTACCGGTTTGCCATGATAATCATTGATATATTCCCACTCCAAATAGGGCTTGTCAGGAGATGTTAAAGCCGGACCGTGTCCCATAGGAAACTCATTGGCAGCACGAGCTTTC
>JALUYM010000158.1 GCA_027018745.1 Bacteroidales bacterium
TTCGGGCATACTGCCGATTCTTTGTTCAACGCCACAAATGAATTACTTGGGCGCCCCGCATTGTTACAGGAAATGAAGAAAAAGGTTATTTTTGTTGCAACCACAATTTTAGATAAAAGAGTGGTCTATCGTGAAATGCTCAGTACGCTAATGTCTTAGATATGTTCAGAAAGCTTTACCTTTCGCCTTTCGGCTTTGTCATCTCCGGGATCCTTCATCTCTTTTCATGGATGCACAAACCGTTTATGGTATATGGTTACCGGAACCGGAAAACCGGCAGCTTTCAAAAGTTTACCCGCATCAGCTCTTCGGCAAAACTTTTGAATAAAAAGAACATAGACCTGGCAAACCACATCTGGATTGGCCATTATTGCCTGGTGGATGGTACAGGTGGCGTATCTCTTGGCGAAGGCGTGCAATTGTCATCGCATACCGTTGTTTATTCCCACAGCAGCCAGGATGCCATCCGGCTTCTCGGAAAGCATTTTATTGAGCTGGAAGCAACAAAAAGGCCCGGTTACAAGCTCAAACCGGTGACTATTGGCGAATACACTTTTGTGGGCACTTCTTCTGTTATTTTACCGGGTTCAACCATTGGAAAAGGATGCATTATTGGTGCAGGGTCGGTAGTTAACGGAACGGTTCCGGATTATGCCATTGCCGTGGGGAACCCGGCCAAAATTGTCGGGGATACGCGGGACAGGGATAAAAACCGGTTTGGTGATATGCTGGATTTGGGAAAATATTACGACCCGGAAGCACTCTCTTGAGGGGTATTTCGTATTTTAAGGGCATGGCAATCATCTCGTTATTCCAAAGACGTAATTTGTCCCCCGCTGGCGGGGGAGTGTGCAGCTCTTGTGGGTGGTAAGGGGGTGGATTAGACTAAACGCCAATGCTTGTAGTAAAAAACGTTCAAAAAAGGCCATTCTAAAATAATTTGATTAATTTTATCACCGATTATTAAATCTCTTTCACCATTGGCCCATGCATAATTATAAATCTTTCTTTCAGGTTATCTTCCTCGGGCTTGTCCTGATGCTGTTGCCGGCAATACATGTGCAGGCCCAGATATCCAACAAAACAAACCTCAGCACAGTGAAATCGGAACAGCTTTCTGATGAACAGATTAAGCTTTTGATGCAAAAAGCACTGAATTCAGGCATGTCGCCCGAACAGATAGAAGCCCTGGCCCGGGCCAAAGGGTTGCCACAGGCAGAAATAGACAAGATAAAGGCAAGGGCTGAGATTATAAGCGCTATCAAATCGGCCAGTGGAAAAGGAAACATTTCCGGCCAACGGGTTATCCCCAGTGAGGTTGTGAAATATGCCACCCCTGCCGGTGCCCGGTTGGGAACCAACGACACAAACGCAGCCAGGAGAATAAACAACCATGTTTTCGGTTTTTCGTTGTTTACCACCAAAGACCTGACCTTTAATCCGGGCATTAATATTGCCAGCCCGAAAAATTACCAGCTGGGTCCGGGAGATATTATCAATATCGATGTTTGGGGGGCGTCGCAAAAAAGTTATCAGGAGATAGTTTCCCCGGAAGGGAAAATTATTATCCCCAAAATAGGGCCCGTGTTTGTTAGCGGATTGACCATAGGTCAGGCCACAGCGAAATTGAAAAAATATTTTACCAAAATATATTCCGGCATTACCAAAGGAAATACTTTTATGGAATTGAGCTTGGGCGGGGTGAGGAGTATCAGTGTGAACATGGTGGGGGAAGTTACCCTGCCGGGGACATACAACCTGTCATCACTGGCTACCGTCTTCAATGCCATGTATGCTGCCGGCGGACCGTCCGATGATGGTTCACTGCGTAATGTTAAAATAATCCGTAATAACAAAACAGTGGCAGTGCTCGACTTTTACAAGTTTTTGCTAAACGGAGTACTGCCGGGCAATATGCGGCTTCAGGACCAGGATATTGTGTTTGTCTCTCCTTATACCGACCGGGTTGAAATCAAAGGGCAGGTGAAACGCAGTGACATGTATTTCGACATGAAACCCAATGAAACGTTGAAAGACCTGATCCATTTTGCCGGAGGGTTTACCGGTAAAGCTTATACCGGCCAGATAAAAATATTCAGGAATACCGCTACTGAAAAGAAAATACTGGTGGTAAACGCCTCGCAGGAGGATACCACCAAACTGAAAAACGGGGATGTGGTAGAGGTGGATTCCGTCTTGAGCCGTTTCGAAAACCGGGTGCAGATCACAGGAGCGGTCATGCGCCCGGGAGAGTTTGCCCTGGACAGTAACATGACCCTGCGGCAACTGATAAAAAATGCCGACGGCCTGCGGCAGGATGCTTATCGGCAACGGATTACCGTTTACCGGTTAAAAAAAGACATGATACGGAAAACGGTTTCCCTGAACCTGGCCCTCCTCTTGAAGTCTGATAGCGTTTTTATGCTCCACAGGGAAGATTCTGTCCACATCCCTTCCGTATTTGATATCCATGAAAAATCATATCTCCAAATAGATGGCCAGGTGGCCAAACCGGGTCTGTATCCTTATACCCAGAATATACGCCTTGGCGACCTGATCATCCAGGCAGGGGGTATGCTACAATCGTCTTCTATGGCCCATATCGACATTGCTCGCAGGGTGGTGGATACCGTTTCGGGAAGACAACAAACCAACCGGCTGGCGCAGACTTTTCGCTTTAATATAGGAA
>JALUYM010000159.1 GCA_027018745.1 Bacteroidales bacterium
ATATATATCCATGATATTTCTGATGTGTCCCCCACGAATTTTGGACTTTATAGAAAGTTTTTCCGTTTTGGTCATGGGCAATACCAACAAACAGCATTCCATGATCATCGGTAGTCGTATAATTATCATAATCTTTTTGCCTCATTTCAGGGGTAATGGTAGCTTCCTGTACAATGGAATCGGCATTGTAAAGCCTCTTTTCTTTCTGCTTGCGGCTCAAGCTGTTCCACTCTTTCAGGGCTTTTCCTTTTAACTTGGGATGCTGGTCAGGTACAAATGCCACACCTTTCTTCCAGTTGAAACCTTTGTTACTTACGTCAGCTCCCCAGACAACGGTATAACCATGTCTCAGTGCATTGTTGATGATAACAAGCAGGTCTTTCATAGGAACATTATTGTAGGGAATCCATCTCCAGTTATCGCGAACGACAATAGGATACTTCGTGAAATAAGGATGATCCATGAAAGAGGTAATAGGAACTATATTATCGGGGTTAAAACCCGTCATATCCCTGAAACTTTGCGGAGTATAGGTTTTTCCATCGTATTTAAAAGTCTTGGGCAACTTACCGAGATAAGATGTCAGGACAGCATCAAAACCTTTATGCCAGGCTGTGGTGAGTTTATGGTTAGGATCAGAAACGATGGCATCTACGTAATTTTTCAATACTTTATCCATTTCCATTTGTACCGGAAGCTTTGTTCCGTAATCCATACCGGTATAAACCGAATAAGGGACCATACCGTAATGTTTAATAATCCACATCACATCAGTAGTTTCTCCGCCAGGTCCAAATCCCATTTTCCCGTGCAAACGGACATATTTAATGGCCCTGCCTGAATATTGATGATAAACATTGAACATTTCCGACAAATTATAAGTTTTGCCGGTTGTACGCATAAGCTCGGCTTCGACAAATTCCATTCCGGAATAATCCCAGCAGGTTCCGGACATGTATTGATTCTTGACCGGAGGATGGGGAACTACCACCACATCGGTAAAATGGTAGCCTTTGACTTCTTTTTTGGCTGTTGTATCTGCTTTTTGGCCAAAAGCCTGAAAGTTGAACACAAAAGCTGCAACTAACAAAAAGATAAATGATTTAACTTTCATAAAAACAATTTTTAGGGTTAGAAAAAAAGAGCTGCCCCATAAAGAGAACAGCTCCGTGATTAAGTTTAAATGTCAAATTTAATTCCTTGTGCCAATGGCAGGTCTGTACTGAAATTGATCGTATTGGTCTGCCGGCGCATATAAGTCTTCCAGGCATCCGAGCCCGATTCACGGCCACCGCCGGTGTCTTTTTCACCGCCAAAGGCACCGCCAATTTCTGCTCCTGAAGTACCGAGGTTCACGTTGGCAATACCACAATCGGACCCGGCATAAGACAGGAACGTTTCGGCTTCGCGCATGTCGAGGGTAAAGCATGCCGAGGAAAGCCCCTGGGGAACGTCGTTCTGTATCTCAATGGCATTGGTAATATCCCCTTTGTATTTAATAAAATAAACAATGGGGGCAAATGTCTCTTCCTGAACGATGTTATAATGGTTCTCGGCTTCGGCAATACAGGGAACTACATAGTTGCCCGATTCGTAACCGGGACCGCTGAGCACTTCACCGCCGAAAAGCACTTTTCCTCCTTCTTCCTGAACCTGTTTTACAGCGTTGGTAAACAGTTCCACGGCAAATTTGTCAATAAGCGGCCCAACGAGGTAATCTTCATCAAGCGGGTTCCCGATACGGGGAACAATATTTTTATAAGCAGCAATAAATTTATCGCGCACCTGATCATAAATGTCTTCGTGAATGATGACGCGGCGGGTGGTGGTACAACGCTGCCCTGCAGTTCCCACCGTCCCGAAAACAGTGGACATCACAGCCATTTGAATATCAGCGCTGGGGGCAATGATAACGGCATTGTTACCGCCCAGTTCCAGGATAGTTTTGCCGAGGCGTTTGCCAACGATACCTCCCACACGTTTTCCGACGGCAGTAGAGCCGGTAACCGAAAGCAAGCGTACCCGCTTGTCGCCCAGGAAGTTATCTCCCATTACCGAAGATTTGGCAATCACCAGGTTAAAAACTCCTTCCGGCACATGGTTGTCTTTCAAAACTTTGCTAATGATACGGTGTGTCGCAATGGCGGTCAACGGGGTTTTGGAAGAAGGCTTCCAAACCACCACATCGCCGGCAATGATGGCCAGGGCGCTGTTCCATGCCCATACAGCTACCGGAAAATTATAGGAAGTTACCAGTCCTACAATACCAAGAGGATGATATTGTTCCGATAAACGGTGGTTTACACGTTCCGATTGCAGGTTTACACCATTGATCAAACGGGCCTGCCCCACGGCAAAATCGCAAATATCGATCATTTCCTGTACTTCCCCCATTCCTTCCTGGTATATTTTCCCCATTTCCAGGGTAACCAGGGCACCGAGGTATTCTTTCTCCTCACGCAATGCCAAACCAATCTGCCGGACCAGTTCGCCACGGACAGGGGCCGGAACGGCACGCCATTGTTTAAATGCCGCTTCGGCTTTGCCAATAACCATTTCATAATCATCCAGCGTGGCATTTTTGACCTGCGCAATAGCGTTCCCATCTATCGGTGAGTAAGAAGTGGTTACATCACCTTTGGAATCGATCCATTCGGTTCCGGTGCAAATCCCGGG
>JALUYM010000160.1 GCA_027018745.1 Bacteroidales bacterium
AGCATCAATCTGTTGTGGTTCAAAGGTTTACAATGGATTAAAAAACGGTTTGAACCGGAAAAAGAATACCTGATATTTGGAAAACCATCGGTGTATAAAAACCACTTCAACATGGTACATCCCGAAGTGGAAGATGTTTTGCCTGAAAAGGATATTGTAGCGGGAAACCGCCTCGAAGGCATTTATCATTCCACCGAAAAATTAAAAAGCACCGGCCTGGGCAGTCGCGGTTTTAGTAAAATTATTCAAACTTTACTAAAAGAAACTGCTCCGAAAATAGAAGAAAACCTGCCAGATTACCTGCAAAAAAAATATGGCCTGATAAGCCACCGGGAAGCGATGATCAACATCCATTTTCCAAAGAGTCCTGCCATGATCAAAAAGGCGGAGCAACGGCTGAAGTTTGAAGAATTGTTATTCGTTCAGCTTGAGTTGCTTTTGCAAAAAAAGATACTAAAAGAAAAGGTTGCGGGCCATGTCTTTGAAAAAGTGGGTTATTATTTCAATACTTTTTATAAAGAGCACCTGCCTTTTGAGCTGACCGGGGCACAAAAACGGGTTATCCGGGAAATCCGTTCAGACCTGAAAAGCGGTAAACAAATGAACCGGCTTTTGCAGGGCGATGTGGGCAGCGGTAAAACGCTGGTGGCCCTGATGAGCATGCTCATTGCTCTTGACAACGGTTTTCAGACCGCTTTTATGGCTCCGACAGAAATTCTTGCCACACAGCATTTTAATACAATAAAAAAATTTCTTGGCGATATGGAAATTCGCGTAGAGTTACTCACCGGTTCTACAAAAACCGCCAGGCGAAAAGAAATTCATACTGCTTTGAAAAGTAACAGGTTGCCTGTTTTAGTAGGAACTCATGCGCTCATTGAAGACACGGTACAATTTAGTAATCTCGGGTTGGTGGTCATTGATGAGCAGCATCGTTTTGGTGTGGCCCAGCGTGCCAAGCTTTGGAAAAAAAACAAAATTCCGCCCCATGTACTGGTCATGACGGCAACACCCATTCCGCGCACTTTGTCTATGACGCTTTACGGGAATCTTGACTTGTCGGTAATTGACGAAATGCCACCGGGCAGAAAGCCGGTAAAAACATTGCTTTTTTTTGAGTCGAAACGGTTGCGGGTGCTTGGTTTTATGCGTGAACAAATTAAAAAAGGCAAACAGATTTATGTAGTGTACCCGTTGATAAAAGAATCGGAGAAATTTGATTTAAAGAATTTGATAGATGGTTACGAAAACATGATGAGGGATTTTCCCGAACCCGAATACCAGGTAAGTGTGGTACACGGACAAATGAAACCCGAAGACAAAGAATATGAAATGCGCCGTTTTGTGGAAGGGAAAACCCACATCATGGTTTCTACCACGGTGATAGAAGTGGGGGTGGATGTGCCCAATGCTTCGGTGATGGTTATTGAAAATGCCGAACGTTTTGGTTTATCACAGTTGCATCAGTTGCGGGGCAGGGTAGGCCGGGGTGCCGATCAGTCGTGGTGTATTCTCATGGCAGGAAACAAGCTTTCCAATGAAGGCCGGAAAAGGCTGGAAATTATGGTTGCCACCAACGATGGTTTCGAAATTGCCGAAGCCGACCTCAAATTGCGGGGGCCCGGCGACATTCAGGGAACAAGGCAGTCTGGAATGCTCGATTTTCACATCGTCAACCTGGCAAAAGATGGTGAACTGGTTGCCCGGACCAGACAAATTGCCAACAACATTTTGAATGATGACCCCCGGTTACAAAAACCGGATAACCGGTTGCTTAACCAAGAAATGCGACGGCGGTTCAAAGGCAAAACACTTTGGGCAAGAATTTCGTGATCCCGTCTGTTATTTCCCCCGTTTCATCTATTTTTGCCGCATGGTTTTAACAGACACACATACCCATTTGTACCTTAACGATTTTGATGAAGACCGTGAGGAAATCATGCAAAATGCCTTGGAAAAAGGGGTTGAACGGATATTGTTACCCAACATTGACAGGACAACCCTTCTGCAGTTGAAAAGCATGACGGCACTTTTTTCTGAAAATTGTTTCCCCATGATGGGATTGCATCCCACCTCGGTGAAAGAAGATTACGAATCGGAGCTGGCGCTGGTGGAACGGGAGTTGAAAACGAAAAATTATTACGGTGTGGGAGAAATAGGCATTGACCTGTACCGGGACAAAACTTTTGAAGAAGAACAAAAGGATGCTTTCCGTCGGCAATTGCGCCTTGCAAAAAAATATCAACTGGCAGTATCTATCCATACTCGTGAAGCTTTTGATATGACCCTGCAAATGGTAAAAGAAGAACTTAACAATGATTTAAACGGGGTTTTTCATTGTTTTACAGGCACTTTGGAAGATGCCAAAAAGATAATGGACACAGGGTTTAAAATGGGAATAGGCGGAATAGTTACTTTCAAAAACAGCGGATTGGCAGCGGTGGTGAGCCGGCTGCCTCTGGAAAGCATTGTGCTGGAGACAGATGCCCCGTTTCTTACTCCTGTTCCCTTTCGGGGAAAACGTAACCAGAGTGCTTACCTGTTTTATGTAGCGCAGAAAGTGGCCGAAGTGAAAAATATTCCGGTAGAAGAAGTAGCTGAAGTGACCAGTAATACTGCCGGGATTTTGTTTTTTAATAAAAAAAAGGTATAACATGACAGAACAAATCAGCCTGCTTATTATTTATACCGGAGGGACCATCGGCATGATCAAGGATCCGGAAACCGGTTCGCTGCGCCCCTTTAATTTTGAAGGTGTTTACGACCAGATACCGGAACTGAAAAGATTTCCTTACCATTTGGAGTTTCATTGTTTTGACCCCATTATCGATTCCAGTGAAATACAGCTGAAACATTGGGTCCAACTGGCAGAGGTCATCGAAAAAAATTATGAAACATTTGATGGTTTTGTTGTATTGCATGGTTCAGACACTATGGCCTATACTGCATCAGCACTGAGCTTTATGCTGGAAAACCTGAACAAACCGGTTATTTTCACCGGTTCACAATTGCCTTTGGGGGTAATGCGTACCGATGGAAGGGAAAATTTTATCACCGCCATTGAGCTGGCTGCTGCCACCGAAGATGATACTCCGCTAATTCCGGAAGTTTGTATCTATTTTGAGAACCAGTTGCTGCGTGCCAACCGTACCATAAAATACAATGCCGAGAACTTTAATGCTTTTGTTTCTCCCAACTATCCGGCACTGGCCGAGGTAGGGGTTTATATCAAGTATAACAAGCACAACATCCTGAAACCTAATTTTAAAAAATTAAAAGTCCACAAGAACCTGAACAACCATATCGTTGTTTTAAAATTATTTCCGGGAATTTCACGGGAAGTAGTGGAAACAATATTTCAGATTTCGGGTTTACAGGCTGTGGTTTTGGAGACATTTGGCTCAGGCAATGCCTCTACGGAGAAATGGTTTTTGGAGACATTGTCGGAAGCCATAAAAAAAGGAATACATATTATTAATGTTTCACAGTGTCCTGCCGGGCAGGTTGAACAGGGGAAATATGATACCTCCCTTGCCCTTAAAAATATTGGTGTTATTGGCGGGGGCGACATGACAACTGAAGCTGCTTTAACGAAAATTATGTACCTTTTAGGTGAAAAACAACCGCCCGAAATATTTAGAGCCATTATGAATTTGTCCTTAAGAGGGGAAATTACTGTACATTAAGAATATTTTTATACTTTTGGCGACCGGAAAAGAAAGAAAAGGGAGAGGTGCTCGAGTGGCTGAAGAGGCACGCCTGGAAAGCGTGTATACCCCTAAAGGGTATCGCGGGTTCGAATCCCGCTCTCTCCGCAGGGAAAGAAAGATGGTTTATTTTTGAATTTTTAATAATTAGTTTAAATATAGTATTTAATTAAATAATTTATATTTTTGTAACCACTTATCAGAAAATGTAAAATCGTTTTAATCAATTTTTATCAATCATGAAAAAATTAATTGCATTTATTTCAATTGCTGCCCTGTTGACCATAGGGTTTTCAAATTTTGTTTATGCCCAGGATGCCGCAGCAAAAAAAACTACTACGGTAGTAAAAAAAGATTCCACGGCTAAAGACACTACGGCTGTTGCAGCCACTGCAGCTGCAAAACCTGCTGCAGCTACAGCTACTGCTGCCCAGCCCAAGTCCTTTCATCAGGTTTTAAAGGAAGAGTTCATACAAGGTGGTCCCGGTTTTATGGGGGTTATTTTGTTGACATTCATTTTCGGCCTGGCTATTGCCATTGAACGTATCCTTTATTTAACTCTTGCCTCCATCAACTCTAAAAAACTATTGAAAAAGGTGGAAGATGCCTTGAGCAACAACGATGTGGAAGGGGCCAAAGATGTTTGCCGTAATACCCGCGGGCCTGTTGCCGCCATTTTTGCAGAAGGGCTTAACCGGTACGACAACGGTCTGGAAGAAGTGGAAAAATCTATTATTTCCTATGGCAGTGTAGTTACCGGTAGACTGGAAAATGGTGTTAGCTGGATATCATTGTTCATTGCCCTGGCACCTATGTTGGGATTTATGGGTACAGTTATTGGAATGATTGAGGCTTTTAACAATATTGCTGCAGCCGGTGAAATCAGCCCTACTGTTGTGGCCAGTGGTATTAAAGTAGCTTTGTTGACCACCGTATTCGGTCTGATTGTTGCCGTTGTCTTGCAGGTCTTCTACAACTATATTATTTCAAAAATCGACACATTGGTAAGCGATATGGAAGATACTTCCATTGCTTTCATTGATATCGTGGCTAAACATTTAAAAAAATAATTTGCCATGAAAGATAAAGTAGCAAAAATTACCAGGTGGTTTCTGTACGCCCTGCTGCTGGTAGGCGCAGTTCCGGGAATTTTATTCTATGTCGGGGCTATGGGTACAGATGCTTTCCTGTGGTGGGGTAAATTTATGTTTGTTATCGGTGTGGCAGTCATTATCATAGCGCCGATTTATACCATATTCAATAACCCCAAGAACCTGATCAAAATGCTTATAAGTGTTGTTATTCTTGCTGTGATCCTGCTTGTGTCGTATGGTATTGCTACCAACCACATGTCGGCATTACAGTTGGAATCTTATAAGATTACTGCCGAGACATCTAAACTTGTGGGTATGGGCCTGATTGCCACTTACATTACCCTCGGTTTATCTGTTATTACTATCCTGTATTCAGGAATTGCAAAATTATTTAAATAGGATAAAATTATGGCAAGAAGAGGAGCACCAGAAATTAATGCCGGATCAATGGCGGATATCGCATTCCTTTTGCTGATATTCTTCCTGGTTACGACAACCATGAACGTTGATACCGGTATTACCAGGATCCTTCCCCCGCTGCCCAAAAATAAAAACGAAAAAGTGGATGTTAAAGAACGGAATGTTTTAAAGGTTCTGATCAACAGCCACGACCTTATGCTTGTCAACGGGAAACCGGCAACTGTTAAGGAGTTGCCTGACAGGATCATTGATTTCATGTCAATTCATCCCAACAACCCGGCATATCCTCAGGTACGTGAAAAATTTATCCCTGCTTTGGGGAGAAAAGTACTGATGACAAAAGGCCTTATTTCGTTAAAAAACGACAGGGGAACCTCCTATAAAATGTACATCAAAGTGCAGGATGCAATTGCGAAAGCTTTTAATGAAATGAAAGACCAGGCGGCAATGAAATATTACGGCTTAAAATATGACCAACTCCTTGATCCTGAGAAAAAGAAGGTGATCAACGAATTGGTGCCTATCCGTGTATCAGAAGCCGAACCTGAAAATGTTGGAGGAGGACGTTAACATGGCAAAATTTAAAACATCGAAAACAAAGGAAGAGCCGAGGATTAACACTGCTTCCCTTCCGGATATTATTTTCATTTTATTGTTTTTCTTCATGGTGTCTGTTTCCATGCGTCAAAACAATTTGATGGTGAGGATTAAACTTCCGCAGGCAACGCAGGTCCAAAAACTTGAAAAAAAGTCGTTGGTGAGTTATATTTATATTGGTCAGCCGATCGACAGGGCACTATATGGTACCAATGCCCGTATCCAGCTCAACGACAGTTATGCCACTGTTAAGGATATTCCGGAATTTGTTGCCAAAGCGCGGCAGGCACGTAACGAAGCTGTACGCAGCCTTATTACTTTTTCCCTGAAAGTAGATCAAAATACAAGGATGGGGATTGTGACGGATGTAAAACAGGAATTGCGTAAAGCCAATGCTTTGAAAATAAATTATTCATGTAGAAAAGAATTGAATCCGAAACAGTAACTTTTTGGTAATGTATTAAAAAAAGCCGGCCTCCCGCAGGGGCTGGCTTTTTTTGTATTTCCATACTCATCAGTTTCGCTATCTTTGTGGGCGTATTATAATTCCATGAAAAAACTTTATGCATACATGCTGAAATCGTACCTGGGTCCGTTTTTACTGACCTTTTTCATTACGATTTTTATCCTGCTGATGCAGTTTTTATGGAAATACGTGGATGATCTGGTAGGCAAAGGGCTTGAATGGACCGTTATTTTGCGTTTAATGTATTATGCATCCGCTACATTTGTTCCTTTGGCATTGCCTTTAGCCGTTTTACTTTCTTCCCTCATGACTTTCGGCAATCTGGGTGAACATTACGAACTGGTTGCCATTAAAAGTTCGGGAATCTCACTCCAAAAAGCCATGCAGCCCCTTACTATTCTTGCTGTTGTTATCAGCATCAGCGCTTTTTTGTTTTCAAATTATGTTTATCCTGTTGCCAACCTGAAGTTTGGTTCGTTGCTGTATGATGTAAGACAAAAAAAGCTGGCTTTTAACCTCAACGAAGGGGTTTTCGACAATGACCTGAACGGTTATGTTATCAGGGCAGGCCGAAAGGCAAAAGACAACAAAACCATTTATGATGTTATGATTTATGATCATACGAACCAAATGGGCGACACCAAAGTCACTGTTGCCAAAAAGGGGGTCATGGAGCTTTCCCCCAATCAGAAGCATCTCATCATTACTTTGTACAATGGTTATGATTACAGCGAGGTGATAAACCAACGTGGTTACCGCCAAACACATCCGTTCGAAGAACTTCGTTTTAAAAAGCAGGTGCTTTCGTTCAATCTTTCCCAGCTTGCACTCGTCCATACCGATGAATCCCTTTTTAAAAACAACTATACCATGCTCAACGTAAAGCAGCTGAGTCATGCCATCGATTCGCTGAGTATGTTCGTGAAAGAACGGGAGGAAGCCTTTCGGCATAACACGTTAAGTAACTTCTCTTATTTGCTGGTCAGGACAAAACCTGCCCGGACAACATCCGCAAAAACAAAACCGGGGAATCAACCAAAAAAATTTCACCGAAAACAACGTGCCAATATTCCGCCATTGAAGATTGCTTATCCTTTCCTGAAAAATTTTGATTTGGATACCCGGCAAGCAATTCTAGAATTTGCCCGGCACCGGGTACAAGATGCCAAAAGCAACGTATTGTTCAATTACGATCGTATCATCAAGCCGGAGAAGCAGCTGATCATACGACACGAAATTATTTGGAACCAGAAATTTAAACTTTCACTGGCATGCCTGATTTTTTTCTTTATTGGTGCTCCTCTCGGAGCTATTATCAGAAAAGGCGGACTGGGCTTGCCGGTAGTTATTTCAGTGATCTTTTTCGTAATTTACCATGTTATATCGGTAATCAGTGAGAAAGCAGTCCGTGCCGGGGATATGAACGTTGTTTTCGGTGTATGGCTTTCCACGATAGTTATTCTTCCCCTTGGCTTGTTTTTGACATACAAGGCCACTACCGACTCTCCTCTAATGGATACGGAAAGCTGGCAGAAATATTTCGAAAAACATAAAGGAATAAAAAGAATGATGGATGCTTTCCTGCGGTTAAAGCGTTCTTTGCTTAAAAAGAAAACAGAGGCATAAACAATGACTCCGCTAAAAATTCTTTTCATTTGTAATAAATCGCCCTGGCCCCCGAGGGAAGGCGGGCCCATGGCTATGAACAATCTTATTGAAGGTTTGCTGGGCGCCGGGGACCGGGTGAAAGTGCTGGCTGTTGAATCAGAAAAATATCATGTTGCCTCAGAAAAAATCCCGGCGGACTACCGGAAAAAAACCGGGATCGAGTTTGTCCATCTTGATTTGGCTGTCAAATTTATCCCTGCTTTCCTGAACCTGTTTTCCCGACAATCATACCACGTGAAGCGTTTCATCTCGCACGCTTTTGAAAGAAAACTTACCGAAATATTACAACGGGAAACATTTGATATTATCCAAATAGAAACCCTTTTTATGGCGCCTTATCTGGAGACAATCAGAAAATACAGCACTGCCAGGGTCGTGTTGCGGGCACACAATATTGAACACCTTATCTGGAAACGAATGGCCCTGGCCAGCCGGAATCCGGCAAGGAAATTTTACCTGAAGCATCTTTTTTCCACGCTTGAAAATTATGAGAAAAAAATTCTTGATGATTTCGATGCCATTTTGCCCATTACCGAAAAGGATGCAGCATTTTTTAAGGCTTACTGCCGGAAGCCGGTCAAAACCATTCCGTTTGGTATCAACCTGAAAGATTATTCCGCTTCCGGCGATCAGCATGTAGAACAGGCCTTGTATCATATCGGGGCTATGAACTGGATGCCTAATGAAGAAGGAATCCGTTGGTTTTTGAAAAGGGTTTGGCCGCAGTTGAGGCAAAAATTTCCCGCTTTGAAACTTTATCTTGCCGGCAGGGCCATGCCCCGGTGGCTGCTGGAACTGAAAATGGAAAACATAATTGTAGCAGGGGAAGTTCCCGATGCCAGGGCATTTATTCTTTCGAAAAGTACGGGTATAGTCCCCCTGTTTTCAGGTAGCGGTGTCAGGATTAAAATTATTGAAAGTATGGCACTTGGCAAAGCAGTAGTTTCTACCAGAACCGGTGCTGAAGGCATTGGATACACGGATGGGGAAAATATATTAATTGCCGATACTGTCATGGAATTTGTGTCTGCTATTTCCAGACTTTACAAAAATCCCGGTGAAGAGGTCAGGGTGGGGCAAAATGCCCGCCGGTTTGTGGAAACAAAACACGATAACCGGAAAATTATCGGGGAATTGCAAGCTTTTTATCGGGAAATTTTATGACCTTTGCCTAAGGTGAAGAGATACTGCTTATGAGAATTTTTGTTTTGCTTCCCAGAATTCCTTTTCCCCTTGAGAAGGGCGACAAACTGCGGGCTTTTCACCAAATCAAAGAGCTTTCCAAAAATCATGAAATCATTCTTTGCGCATTGAACCCGTTGCGAAATGCTGATAAGCAAAGCGCTTTTCAACAATTACAGCCTTACTGTCGTTCTATCAATTTTATTGATTTGCCGGCTTTTGGCCGTGCTGCTAATATTTTAAAGGCCTTTTTTACAGGTTTGCCTTTGCAATCGGGTTATTTTTACAGCCGGCGGGCTGCCGGGAAAATCGTAAAATTAATTAATGAATACCAGCCCGATCATTTGTATGCCCAGCTTTTGCGTACAGCCCGTTATCTTATGGCTTTCCCCCATAAAAAAACTTTGGATTACCAGGATGCTTTTTCGTACGGATTAAAACGCAGGGCAGATATTGCCAATCCTTTGATGAAGTTTGTTTTCAGAATGGAATACAAAAGAATGGCATCTTTTGAAAGGATCATGTTTGACAGGTTTGATAACAAAACCATTATCTCTGCCCGCGACCGTGACCTGATCCCGCATACGCAAAGGAGGTCTATTGTAGTGGTCCGGAACGGTGTGGACCTGGATTTTTTTCATCCGTTTTCGCGAAAAAAAACACAGGAAATTGTTTTTACGGGCAACATGGGCTATCCTCCCAATGTGGATGCTGCTTTGTTTCTTGCCAAAGAAATCATGCCGCTGGTGTGGCGTGAAAGACCGGAAGCCCGCCTGTTGCTCGCCGGAGCAGAACCTCATGCCAAAGTCAAAAGACTGGCAAATAAAAGAATAACCGTGAGTGGATGGATGGATGATATCCGTGAGGCTTATGCCGGATCCATGGTTTTTATTGCTCCCATGCGCATTGGAACGGGTTTGCAAAATAAACTGCTGGAGGCCATGGCCATGAAAACCCCGTGTGTTACTACCCCCCTGGCCAATGCCTCCATACAAGCTAAAGACAAAAAGGAAATCTTCATAGGAAACAGTGCCGTAACGTTGGCCAATGCTTTGTTGTTTTTATTAAAGAACACCCAAAAACGCCGGCAGTTGGCAGAAAATGCTTTTGCTTTTGTAAAGAAAAACCATCATTGGTCAGCAGCTACAGCACCATTGGAAAAATTGATCAGTGAAAACAATATTCAATAATTTGGATAAAAATTTTACGAATGAAAGAGAAAGAAATGCTGGCAGCATATCTACCGCAACCCATGGTCGATACCGTTTATGCCTGGATTGTCCGGCACAAAATCCATTTGACCATCACCCGCAGCCGCACCTCAAAAATGGGTGATTACAGTCCTCCGGCAAAAAGTAAGCCTTATCATCGGATCACCATCAACCATGATTTAAATCAGTACGCATTTTTTATCACTTTTGTACATGAATTGGCACATTTGCTCACGCACAAACAGTATGGCGGAAAAGTGCAGGCGCACGGCAAAGAATGGAAAGCCAATTACCGGAAACTGATGGTCCCTTTTTTGGAAAAGAATGTTTTCCCGCCCGAATTACAACATTCCATATACCAGCATTTGCAAAATATTAAAGCTTCCAGTGCGGCTGATATAGAATTATCCAGGACATTGATCAAATTTGATAACAACAGGGAAAATACGTTGGTAGAAAACCTGCAGCCGGGCGATGTGTTCCTTTTCAGGGAAAACAGGGAATTTCAGGTCATTGAAAAATTGCGTAAACGTTATAAATGTATAGAACTTAAAACAAATCGCATTTTTTTGTTTCAGCCGCTTACGCCGGTGAAAGAACTCAGGAAAAAAGATCCGTTTGACTGAAAATAAGTTCTTGGTTTTTTGTTAGTCTTTGAGGGATAAAGATTCGGAAATTATTTTAAAATCCCTTATTTTTGTTCCACCTAAAAAAATTACAATGAATAATTATTATTGTGTGATCATGGCCGGTGGCGTGGGTTCACGCTTTTGGCCTATGAGCAAAACGGCTCATCCCAAACAATTTATGGATGTTCTCGGAACCGGGAAAACACTCATTCAACTTACTTTTGACCGGTTTGTCAAAATCCTTCCGGCAAAAAATATTTATGTTGTCACCAATGAAATTTACCGTGACCTGGTATTGGAACAATTACCGGAAATAAGTGAGCAACAGGTGTTGTGCGAGCCATCGAGGCGTAATACTGCTCCCTGTATTGCCTATGCCAATTACAAGATAAAAGAAAAAAATGAAGAGGCCATCATAGTAGTAGCCCCGTCAGATCATATTATTTTGAAAGAAGAAGAATTCGTAAATGATGTGAAAACGGCTATGGAAGCGGCCGCTGAACACGACTGGCTGATCACCATGGGTATCCGGCCCAGCCGCCCCGACACAGGTTACGGCTATATTCAGCTTGAAGGAAAGAGCGTATATCCTAAAGACAGCCGGCTGCACAAAGTAAAAACTTTTACGGAGAAACCCAATCTTGAAATTGCCAATTCATTTGTTGCCAGTGGTGACTTTCTGTGGAATTCCGGTATTTTTATCTGGTCACTGAAAAGTATCATGGCCGCTTTCGACCAGCATTTAAACGAGGTACACAAGCTTTTTGAAAAAGGTATTGGTAAATATAACACGCAGGAAGAGGCATCTTTTATTAAAGAGACCTATGCTGTATGCCGGAATATTTCCATCGACTACGGTATCATGGAGAAATCTGATAACGTGTATGTTTTGAGTGTTGATTTTGGCTGGTCTGATCTGGGGACATGGGGGTCATTGTATACCATTCACGATAAAGATGAAAACCAAAATGCGGTAATAGGAAACAATGTTATGCTATATGATACTAAAAACTGTATTGTCCATATGCCAAAAGACAAACTGGTAGTACTTCAGGGGCTTGAAGATTACATTGTGGTAGAACAAGATGAAATATTACTCGTTTGCCGCAAAGAAGATGAACAAAAAATCAGACGGTTCGTTACTGATGTGAAAATCGAAAAAGGGGAAAAATATGTGTAACATCAATCCCTTGGTTTAATTCTGAAGCTTTATTGTCATTTTTTGGTGTTTTTACTTTGGCCGTTGCGCTGATAAATCCTGATTTGAGCACTGTTTTTACCTGATTTCGGGACCGCGAGGTAAAAATATTTTTGTTTGGGAACCCAAAGAGATGTACGGGCTCCTGCTGCTGTTTTTATTCTGTCCTGAAGCTTGTAAGTATCAGGCGTTTGCTGCTCAATAACTTCGAGATATCCTCCTCCGCAGGAAATATAGACCTTCTTTTTTTGCGGATCATAATAAAAATCATCTGCATTGCGGTCAATCTTCACCGTGGCAACAGGTTTCATTGTTTGTGTATTAAAAACCTTGAAACGGGGTGGAATCCGGAATCCGATGAAAAGGCGGTGATGAACGGAGTCTAAGGCCATGGGAAAATTTGCCAGACTGCTTACAAAAGATAATTTCTTTTCTACCTTTCCTGTTTTAAGGTTTACTGAGGCCAGTTCCCTGGCATCGGGAATATTTACATAAGCAAGGGAATAGCGGTTATGGATAGAAAAAGCTTCGGGATGGTCATCGAGCCTGATTTTTTTGATCAGCTGATTGTTTTTGATATTTACCATGCCAATGCCTCCGCTTCCATAAGCGACATAAACAATCCCGGCATAAGGATCATAACGTAAATTATCGGCATCATTTTCAAAATCTATCACTTTCTCAAGCTGATAATTGCCGGCATTATAAATGTATACTTTGCCATTTCCTGCAGTGGAAACAACCAGCTTGTTGTATTTTGGAACATACAGGACTCCTTGAGGGTAATCCAGTCCCGCAATACGGTGAATGATTTTTCCCTTATTCAGGTCCAATACAATAACGGAATGATAACCCAGTGCCGAAATAAAAAGCCGGTGATTTTTCAGGTCGATGGAAAGATGATCTATTCTGCCTGTTACCCCTGCTAAAGGAATGGTTTTTATCAGCTTGAAATAAGGATGATTTCCATTATCGACAGGTACCGTTGTAGTACAACTTCCCGCCAGACTTGCGAAGGCAAAAAGAAACAATAAAGAAATAATGATGAAGCGAATCCTTTTCATAATAAATGTTGATATTTAAAACGTATACTTCGTATCATTTAACAATAAACTCATCACAAAACAACCAGGCTTTCAATCCGGTACCGGAACTCCAGGATGGGGAAACACCGATATTTTTGGCTACCATACGGACAAACCTGCCCCGTACCGGTTTTCCCTGCCATTTAACGGTAAGCACTTTAGGCCCTTCCACCCTGGAAGGCTGTGCGGGTGCAAAATGATAAACAAGGGTGTATTTTTTTCCATTTTGCGATACATAATAATTTACCTCACGGGGGAAAAAGATACAGAGGGAACCCCGCGTCTGTTGAAGAAAATCAGCTGCTATTTTATGAATATTCTGTACCGAATCAAGGTCGACAGTCACCACAAGGTCCTTTTTCAAATATCCCTGCCAGTGCGGATCGTGATAGTTTGCCCGTGCCAAAAGCCCATCGGTAAGCCCTCCCGGACCGCCGGCAGTATAACGTGGTGAAAAAGGATTTTTTATTTTGGGTTTCCTTCCCAGCGCTTTGTGGATAACAATGGATTGTCGGTAAGTTCCTATTCTTTTTCCATTACGGACCAGCCCGGCAATGAGGTCGGCATCATGATAAAGGAGAAAAGGGGTCGAATACCTCCGGGAAGAAATATCAGGAGTTTCCCCATTTAAATCATACCGGAGCGAAGCACTGTCCACATTTGTCAGCAGGCTGATCTTCAGGCTCTTCCCGGGGGATGAAACTGTTGTCTTCATGTCTATCACCGGTGCGAGGTATAAATCATCAAACCAGGCAGTCCCGCGAGTATCCAGGATAAGGTTAACGGATGTCCGTTGAATTTGTTTTGTACTGTCGGAAGGGGTTATAAACCATTCATATTGTTTCCAATTGTTTGTCAGGACAAATGTTTTTGAGCTGATACCTTTAGCACTGACAGTAAAAGATGGCGGAAGGGGTTTCCGGTGAAACAATCGCCAGAAAAAGCCTTCTTCCTCCCAACGGGTCTTTCGGGGTGCTGCTTTCGCCCAAATGGTAAAATGGTAAGTATATCCATATTTCAGATAAGCCGGAAAAAAGGAAAGGGAAATACCTTTCCCGTCTTCCGGGGTTACAAGCCTTAACGAATGTTCCCCCGAATGAAATACCCGTGAATCTATGAAATAAGTGGCACCGCGATCTTTGCCAACATGGGCATAACATGCCGAAGGTACCCCCGGAACAGGAAGATATTCAAAACCGGGATCAACCATCAGGTTTTCTGTTTTTTCAGGCTGTGGTGCAGGTGGTTTTTTCAGTGATATTTTATACACGCGTGTTCCCAGAGCATCGATCATGTCCGACAAAAGATTTTTTTTAATCTTCACTTTTCTGTTCTCAAACATAACATCAGCTATGTTTGCACGCAGGGTGTCGGGTAATGAAACGGTGAATGCAAAGGGCTGGTTCAGGGTGTTGACACAAATCACCACGAGGGTACTGTCATTATAAAACGCTTTTACCCTGATATTTTTCTTATCTGCTGTTATTGGGCCGATATCTCT
>JALUYM010000161.1 GCA_027018745.1 Bacteroidales bacterium
GAGGAGGAACCCCTGATCTCAACAAACGGGGCTGAACCCACAGCACCGGAAGAATTTGTAATCCGTACACCGGCCACTTTTCCTGCCAATGCATTGACAGCATCGGTCACGGCAGTTTTACTTATCGCAGCAGCAGGCACTTTTGTCACCGAATAACCAAGGGCCCTTTTCTGTCGCGAAATACCCAAGGCTGTAACCACAACCTGGTTAAGAGATAAGGTAGAGGCTTTCATCACAACGTTAATCGTTGTTCTGCCATTAATGGGAATTTCCTGCGTTTGCATTCCAACAAACGAGAAAACCAGTGTCTTGGCACTGCTTTTCACCTGCAGGGAATATCTACCATTAACATCTGTAACTGTACCATTGGTGGTACCTTTAACCAGAACAGTAACACCAGGGATGGCTGAGCCATCTTTTGCGCTGGTCACCGTACCGCTAATCGTTTTTGTTTGTGCATAGGCAAAGCTTAGCCCTGCAAACAGCAAAAACGCCAGCATTAATGTAATTTTTCTCATAACGATAACTTTTTGTTTAAAATTTTAAAGCGTAAAGTTAGATACTTTATTATAAAAAAACTAAAAATTGTTAACTATTTTTAAAGTTTCTAAATTGATTTGTTTACCGTTGAATTACAGAGCGTTATAACATATATAATATGAATACATATGTTAAAAACCGAAGTTTATAATTATTATAAGCGAAAAAAACCGTCAAAAAAACTTCAGTTTCGGAAACATTTATTGAAAAAACGAAGGCATTTTAACTTAAATTTTGAAAAAATCATTAACAAGCGTTTTGAGAATAACAACACCGTTATTTGCATGAACAAGACGGATTAGTTTTCCCGGGCCTGCAAACCAGGTTTTCTTCGCCATCGCCATAAAAAAAGGCCCAAAAACAGAAAAATAACCCAGGAAAAATAATTATTTTGGTGGTTAATGACAGCATTGGCCAGCAAAACCGAAGCCATACCGGCAAAAAAAAGGACAAATCCGATTACCTTATTTGTATAAAGTAAAAAAATTCCTCCTGTGAAAATGGCCAAATGCAAAATAAAAAAGAACAAGAGCCAGAGCTCAAGGGTCCTTCCTGATAAAACACGGAAAGGCAATTCTACAACAGCACCATCATGCGGGGTCAGTAAAATAAAAGCATAAAACAAAAAACCGGCCGCACCATACAATACGACCAACAAAGAAAACCAGCGATAAACAAAGGACTTAAAAAGGCCTCCGGTCTGTCTGACTTCAGTTTTTATGTTTTCAACAGGATTGCCCATATTAACGCATTATCTTTAAAAATCTGAAGTACATGAAGACAAACAGAAAGCTGATCAGAAATTCCATTCCGGGAAAAGGCAAACCGCGGATAAAAAGGCTGGGAACGATTAACAGGCCCAGTTGTGCAGAGGTATAAAAATGAAAACCAATCTTTTTCAAATTCCACATATAAAAGGCACCGGTAAAAGAAAGTCCCGATAAAAATGCCTGAACCAGATAAAAAAACCTGCTAACCTGAAAAAAAGGGGTTAAATTCATTTTGGAACCCATAAAAGTGAGCGTCCCCTGGTTGGCCATAACCGCTTTAAACTGAGGAAAAAAAGCAAAAAGAAAAAAATTGGAAAACAAGGTTAGTCCGCTTCCGATAAAAGTGAGTATTAACAACACTTTTAATAATTCCGGCTTTTTAGTCCCCTGTTCTGCTGTTTCCATATCCTTATATTTTACATTCGGGCTGCGAAATTAACAAAAAAGAAGCAATGGGGAAAGAGCAACAGGGGGACAAGGCTCCTTCCTGCTTTCAATACGTAAAGAAATTGTATTTTTGCTGCTATTTTTTATCAACGAACGCCATGAAAAACGAATTACAAACAGTGGAGCAGTTGGAAGCCCACGTAAAAGACAGCATGGCAGGCATGCTCTATTTTTACAACGACCATTGTGCACCCTGCCTGAGTTTGCGGCCCAAAGTCATAAAACTGGTGGAAGAGAAATTCCCGAACATAAAACTGGCCTTTGTCAATTCGGAAAAGTACCCGGAATTACCGGTACGCTACCAGGTTTTCGCTAATCCGACCCTTATTTTATTTTTCGACGGCCGCGAATACCGGCGCGAAAGCAAATACATTTCAATCCCGCAACTGACTGCAGAAATAGAACGTCCCTACCGGATGATTTTTGAAAACTAAGAAAATCGGGCCTTTTGCTGATGGTTGCTTTTTCAAAAACAGCAAAAGACATTTCGCGTATTTTTATTTAACCTCCGGTTATATCCCCGGAATCAGGGCATCCGGCAATTCATATTCTACTTCATACAGAAAATGGATGGATTTTTCAATCTCGTCGTGCATAATCTTGTCATGATCAACAAAAGGAACGACTTTTCTGTATTTTTTTAGAAATTCTTCGAGAAAAGGGGATGTTTTCATTGGACGGCGGAATTCAAATGCCTGGGTGGCACAGAACAGTTCAATGGCCAAAATACGCCCGAGGTTCATCACCACGCGGCAGGCTTTGGTAGCTGCATTGGCGCCCATGCTGACATGGTCTTCCTGTCCCTGCGAGGAAACGATGGAATCGACCGATGCCGGGGTACAAAGTTGTTTATTCTGGTTAACAATGGAAGCTGCAGTGTACTGCGGGATCATAAAACCGGAATTCAGTCCCG
>JALUYM010000162.1 GCA_027018745.1 Bacteroidales bacterium
CGGACCTGCAAATCGATACGGCTTTCAAGCAGTTTGATATCCCCACCGATTATTGGGGAAACCTTATCGGGCTTTCGCAAATGACAGTGGCAGGAAATTCGCTTTTCGTGGCTTTTAACGGTACGATAAATGTGGGTGGCGTAAAACTTTCGGGATTATTGAAACTGGATACTGCCACGGGCGAAATCGACAAATCGTTTCACCCCAATCCTTCCAGTGGTCCCAGTTTTTGGAAAGTTTACAGCCTGGCAGCCAAAGGGGATACGCTGTTTGTTGCAGGCCATTTCGACAGCATTGCCGGGCAAAAACAACCCAATCTGGCAGCAGTAAGGGCTTCCACCGGCGCTTTCATTGGCTGGTACCCCTCAGTGCAGCCGTTAAATTCCTGGGACGGAAGTATCCAGCAATTGAATATAAAAAACGATACACTATACGCTGCAGGTGATTTTAAGGTACCCGGCACACCGGATATCGATTACCTGGCACGGTTTGACTTGAAAACCGGTTCGGTAGACACGGCTTTTCATGCTTTTACCGGAAAAAATATGCACATAACCGGAATGGCGATTTGTGCAAACAAGGTTTTTGTTAACGGTAGTTTTGACCTGAATGTAGATGGCCGGAAAATTTCCAACCTGGCTTATGTTGATTTGAACGACAAAACGGTTCATGCTGTATTGGAAAATTGCAGGATTGACAATGACAACTATCATACTCCGCAAATGATTGCCTATGGAGACAAAATTTATGTCTGGGGCCAGTCGCTGACCGATTCGTCCGATTTTGTAACCCGGCCTCATTTTTTCAGTTTTTATGCCGGCAGCGGAAGGCTTACCTCCTGGAGCCCCAACCCATCCGACATAGCCACGTTTTCTGTTTCTGACGGAAAATTGTTGCTTTCCGGGCTTCAACTTTTCCTGTTAAAATCCTATTATATAAACAATGAACCGGTACAATTTGGCGCCATAAATACGCACACCTTGCGTTTTATTCCGTTTTATGCCCCGGGCCACAAGGCGCCGTCAGCGCCCGACGACCTCTCCTGCAACGAAAAGTATGTTTTCGGAAACCTGAACATTGCATACGGCGACAGCTTGGTTACCGGAGTGCTCCGGTTAAAAAGAAAAGGATTGACCTATGCCCCGTTCCATTACCACATCAAAAATGCGACCAACCCCGATCAGGTAGCGCTGGGAACAAACGGCCTGTACCTCCGGCTTGGGATTTCCACTCCCGGTTATTATAAAGAAAAAGTATTTCTCCTTCAGCCGGACTCGGGTACCCTTTTGAACTGGCAGCCCGTTTTCCCGGAAAGGTCAATCAACAATATGATGGTTTCCGGAAAAGATGTGCTTTTGCACAGCGATGCCAATTTACTGTGGCCTTCTTATACCCGTTGGGGAGGGGCAAAGATAGACCTCACAACGGGAAATTTGTCTTCGGACTGGATGCCCGAATTCAAAAGCACGGAATGTTGTGTCATGCCTTATGTCCCTGACATGAAAAAAATGTTGCTTTCGGGCGATACGCTTTTTGT
>JALUYM010000163.1 GCA_027018745.1 Bacteroidales bacterium
CATGCCATCTGTATTCGATGCGGCAACCTGGCCAACTATTCGCACCGGACAGTTAAAAACGACAACCTGGTGGTACTGGGCGAAACGGATGCCTATGAGCCGCTCTGCCGCCGTTGTTTTCTCGAAGCCCGGAAAGATCAGGAAAAATAAGGAGACGTTTCTTCTATGGACAACATAAAAATCGCCATTCTCTCCCCGGCCTGCTGGCGGACACCACCGCGCAAATACGGCCCTTGGGAACAGGTAGCTTCCAACATCGCCGAAGGGCTGGTGGCCCACGGCTACGATGTAACTCTTTTCGCCACCGCCGATTCGATGACCGGCGGAAAACTGGAAGCGGTTTGCGATGTGCCTTACGGCGAACATCCGGAGTTGGATGCCAAGGTGTGCGAATGCCTGCATATTTCGCATTTTATGGAAAGGGCCCATCAGTTCGACATTTTGCACAACAATTACGATTTCTTGCCCCTCACCTATTCGCGGCTTATCAAAACGCCCATGGTCACCACCATCCACGGTTTTTCCTCTCCGAAAATCCTTCCGGTTTACAAAAAATACAACAGCACAAGCTGGTATGTCTCCATCAGCAACTCCGACCGCAGCCCGGAACTGGATTACACTGCCACGGTTTACAACGGCATAAAACCGGAAGAGTTCCACTTTCAGGAAAAACAGGGCAGCTACCTGCTTTTTTTCGGACGCATCCATCCCGAAAAGGGAACCCTGGAATCCATTCAGATAGCCAAAAAAGCCGGTATGAAACTCATCATTTCGGGGCTTGTTCAGGATGAAAAGTACTTTAACGAAAAGGTTAAGCCTTTGATTGACGGGGAGCAAATTGTGTATGTGGGCAATTCGGGCCCGCAACGGCGCGACGAACTGCTCGGGGGCGCCTACGCCCTGTTGCACCCCATCCGCTTTGAAGAGCCTTTCGGACTGAGCGTGGCCGAAGCCATGATGTGCGGTACGCCGGTAGTGGCCTTTAATCGCGGTTCCATGCCCGAACTCATTGTTCACGGGAAAACCGGTTTCCTGGTACAAAATACGGAAGAAGCCGTGGCCGCGCTGCCTGCTGTAAAAAACCTCCACCGCAGGGACTGCCAGCATCATGCCCTGGAAAACTTCAGTATGGACAAAATGATTGACGGCTACATAGAGGTTTACCGGAAAATCCTTTCCGGGAAAGCCTAAAACGCCCTTTTCTCCTGCGCGTTTGCAACGCGCAGGTATCTCTAAGATACAGATAAAACTTCCGCATTCCAAACGCGGAAGAGCATTTGGATGGGTATTTGGTCCTACTGAAAAGCGGGGATAATAATGCGGTTTGTTTGACATCCCCGGCCTTTTTTTGTACTTTTGTTGAAACATATCGCTTTATGTCAACCTTAGAACTAAAAACCATTCTTATTCAAAGAATTGCAGAAATAGACGATAAGCCTTTTCTTGAAGCAATAAAAATACTTCTTGATACAAAAGTTGAATCGGCAACTATGCAGCTTTCCGATAAAATGGTTCAGCAAATTTTGGCCTCAAAAAAAGAGGCAGAAGAAGGACTTGTTGTTGAGAATGCCCTCCTTGAAGAAGAAATTGAAAAATGGCTAAAAGAAAAATAGTATGGACGCATAAAGCACGTATCAGCCGATATGAAATATTAAAGTATTACCTTGACAAAAACAAAAGCCGGAAGAAAGTTACTTCTTGAATACAGCACTTCAACATGCACAATCCGTTATAAATATTAAATTGGTTTGCTATTGTATAAATGAAAAAACTTCCGACTTCCGACTTCTGACTTCTGACTTCCGACTTCCGACTTTTCTTAAAGTGTACATTGACATTACGAAAATGATTTACCCGCTAAAACGGTCGGTAATAAAACCAAAATATCGGCGTTATTTCACCGGTTTCAGCTCGTTCAGCAGGTCTTGCAGCTTAAATTTCACGATCCCCGAACGCGTGTCGGAAGCGGCGTAGGGCAATACAACCCACTCGTTGTGCAACAGGGCGCCGCAGGCGTACACCACATTGGGCACATAGCCGTTGCGTTCGCCTTCGCGCGGCACCAGCAGCGGGTCTTTTAACTCGGCAATTACCTTTGAAGGATCCTTCAGGTCAAGCAACAGGGCCCCCAGCGAATAGGTACGCACCGGGCCTACACCGTGGGTCAGCAGCAACCAGCCTTTTTCGGTTTTTATGGGCGACCCGCTGTTGCCGATCTGGATAAACTCCCAGAAAAATTTCGGTTCCCTGATGAGCACCGGGTTTTCCCAGTAATTCAGGCTGTCGCTGTACATAATGTACAGGTTCTCGTTGTCGTTGCGCGAAATCATGGCATATTTGCCGTTGACCTTTTCCGGAAAAAGGGCCATCCCTTTGTTCTGCGAACCGGGTCCCGTCATGGTACTGATTTTGAAACGGAAAAAATCTTTGGTTTCTATAAGCTGCGGCAAAATGGTTATGCCGTTGTAAGCCGTATAGGGGGCATAGTAGGTAAAAGAGCCGTTACCGTTGCCGAACGCCACAAAACGGGCATCTTCAATAGCCCTGATATCGGTGGTGGAACGGGGAAAGATTACCCGTTCAGAAAGGTCGGAGTCATCATGGAACTCAATTTCGTAATTGGAACGCAGTATCCAGTAAAGCGTGTCGATGGCC
>JALUYM010000164.1 GCA_027018745.1 Bacteroidales bacterium
ATGTCCGTTATGTGAATAATCCATGCGGGCTTTTAACGTACCGGTAGGATAATAATAATCAAAAGTCCCGTAAGGATGGCCGTTACGGAACTGTCCACGGTACCGCACAGCACCGTTGCTGTATGTCCCCACCCATTTCCCCTGTCGCAATCCGTGTGCATCCACACGGTTTTGTGCCGGCAGGGAAGAGAACAACATGGGGAAAAAAAGTATCAGCAACAGTTTCTTCATTTTTATGTACCGCCTTGGTTAAAATGTTTTAATTTTATCGCCTTACAAAAGTAACATCAATTGAACGAATATTCTTCAAAATTATTGGAATCGGCCGTAAAAGAATTATCGCGGTTACCGGGAATTGGCAAAAGAACGGCTTTGCGACTGGCTTTGCATTTGTTGCGTGAAGATACTATTGTCACGCAACATTTGGCCGAAGCATTGGTAAAGATGCGGAAAGAAATCAGGTTTTGTAAACGATGCAACAACATTTCTGATACAGAATTCTGTGAAATATGCAGCAATCCCAAACGCGATGAGCAGATTGTATGTGTGGTAGAAGATACCCGTGATGTTCTGGCTGTGGAAAACACTTCCCAGTTCAACGGTCTTTACCACGTGCTGGGAGGCATTATTAATCCCATGGAAGGCATCGGTCCCAACGACCTCAACCTGAAACACCTTGTTGAGCGTGTCCGCACCGAAGACATCCGGGAAATTATCCTGGCCTTACCTGCTACGGTCGAAGGTGATACTACAGGTTATTATATTTATAAACTGCTTTCGCCTTTTAATATACAAATAACGACCATTGCACGGGGCGTGGCTGTGGGAAACGAACTGGAATATACAGATGAAATCACGCTAGGCCGTGCCATGCTGAACCGTCTGCCTTTTGAAGAATCGAACCGACGGTAAATCAGCTTTTACCAACTGTTGTTTTGTAATTTACATTGTGTGCAGCCAGTCCGGAAAGCATAAAATTAACAATTTCTTCATTGCTTCCCAGCTGTTCCGGAACAACTATCCCTTTTTGTGTATGCAATCCGGAAACCATTAACCGTACAGCCTGTGAAGCAGCGTAAGCCGTAGTACGTGCCATACTATGGGTTTGTGTCTTTTTATCATAACGGTCGTACAAATCAAAAGTGTAGCTTACCGGTTTTCCGGCTTTATTGCCTTCCACCACAATTTTCATAACGGTAAGATCTTCTTCGCCTTCCTCCAGTTTCCACTGTTTAAACAATAATTTACTGGTCATTTGCAACGGGGAAACAGTTCCTCCGCCAATTTCCATCAACGCTGTATTAAAAAACCCGTTTTCGGCAAGGAACTTAATTTTTTCGACATAACCGGGATAACGCAAAGTTTTTTCACGCATATTTTTGGCTTTGAGCGTAAACATGAGAGAGCGCAACCCATCACTGTTGAAGGCTTCCAGTGTTCCCACTTCATCAAATTCCATCAACTCAATGTCAGTAAGCGGCGGTTTGGTGATTATTTTCCCGTTTTCTACCACACGGGCGGGACGGGTGTATTCTTCAATCACGTCTGTGGGTGAAAAAACCGCCTTGTATTCCCACGGCAGCTTACGGACAACCGGTAATCCACCCACAAAAATATCTACTTTGTCCACAGCATCCATTTTTGATGCAGCATAACCGGCCAGCAGGTTACTCATTCCCGGGGCAACGCCCATATCGGAAATCACCCGTACTCCTTTTTCAGCAGCCAACCCTGACAAGTCAAAAACGTTTTCAGGATAAAAAGCGATGTCCACACAATCTTTGCCTGTTTCTATCACCGTTTTCAATGTATTGAACCCCATAAATCCGGGAACAGCATTTACCACAAGGTCAAATTGTTTTAAATATTTTTTCAGTTCATAAGTTTCTTTCAGATCGAGATGTTTTTTACCGACAGAAGGCGTTGAGATACGTTCCAACTGCTGCCAGCTTTTATCTGCCACTGCTACTTCAAATCTGCCATCTTTGGCAAGGTCTGTTGCCAGCGGCATACCGATAAGTCCGGCCCCCAGAACAATTACTTTTGTTTTCATAGGATTAAATTTTAACTGTTTTTGATGGCTCTGTATTGCCCATTTCCGACAAAATTACACCAATTATCACAATAATCATTCCTACTATTTTTTTTAATGAAAATTGTTCTCCGAGTATATAAAAAGAGAAAATGACGGTAAAAACGGGGATCAGGTTAGTATACAGGCTGGACTTTATCACACCGAGGTATTTTACTACATAAGTATAGAGCACATAGGCTACCGAAGAAGCAAAAACACCCAACAGCAACAAAGAAGAAACCGTGAGTATTCCCGGATGGATAGTCACAAAAGTGGGCCCGTCAATAAACAGAAAGAAAGGGAAAAAATAAAACGAACCGATCATATTTTGCCAGGTAATGATCGTCAGAGGGTTATATTTTCGGGTTAACTTTTTCAAGGCGACCACATAAAATACAGCTGAAAAAACGGCAAGAAAAAGCAATAATATCCCCCACAGACTGGCAGCCAAATGAAACTCTTTGTTCAGGATAATCACCAGCAAACCTGCAAAAGAAATGATCAACCCGATCACATTCAACGGCCTTAACCGTTCCCTGAAAAAATAATAAGCGGCAAAGGGCGCAAAAACTGG
>JALUYM010000165.1 GCA_027018745.1 Bacteroidales bacterium
TTAATAGCAAAAAATAAAAAAAGCAAACGGGGCAGTTGTCCTTCAATGAAAAATTATACTTTTGCACAAATTTTAAAAGCGATATTAAAATGGAAGATGATCCTTATCCTGAGAAGCGGAAAATGTTAAAGAACAACATTCAATAAGGGCATCCGACACTGTTTGTTATGCCTCTTATTGAATTTAAGCCGGGAGGAATAACAAATGGTAAGCAAAATAAAAGAAACCCTTAAAAAAAAGATATTTCAGAATATCCATGGAATATCTGCCGAAGCTGTAGAAAAGTTACAACAGGCTGCAGCATCTGAAACTCCGGAACTTTTTAACAGGTATGGCTCTTCCTTTTCCGGCCTGGATGAGGAAAGCGTTACAAACAAACTGAAACAATACGGGCTAAACCGTATTCAACGGGAAAAAGCCCCATCGTGGTACAAACAGTTTTTGTCTGCTTTTATCAACCCTTTTATCGGAATTCTGGTAATTATTGCGATTGTCTCGCTTATACTGGATGTCTGGCTGGCCGCTCCCGGACAAAAAGATTACAAAACCCTTTTTGTGGTCTCGGCAATGATTATTATCAGTGTTTTACTTCGTTTTATACAGGAATACAGGAGCAATGTTGCTGCTGAAAAATTAAAAAGCCTGGTAACTACAACAGCTGCAGTCATTCGAAAAGAAAAAGGACGCTCGGAAATTAATCTTGAAGAGATCGTTCCAGGCGACATAATCCACCTGTCGGCAGGCGACATGATCCCTGCAGACTCCAGGGTTATCCAGTCCAAAGATTTGTTTGTCAACCAGTCTGTTTTAACCGGAGAATCCATGCCGGTTGAAAAACTCAACCATGCCATTACCAATGCACAAAACCTCTCGCCACTCGAGCTTAACAACATTTGTCTGATGGGAACCAATATTGTCAGCGGGACAGCATTGGTCATTGCCATAAATACGGGTGAAAACACCTATTTCGGGGCCATAAGCAAATCGGTAACAAACAAGCGGGTGGAGACAAGTTTCGACAAAGGGATTAACCGGGTAAGCTGGTTACTTATCAAGTTTATGCTCATTATGGTGCCTTTAATTTTCCTGATTAACGGCATAGCCAAAGGAAACTGGCTGGAAGCATTACTCTTTGCCATCGCCGTAGCTGTCGGCCTTACACCCGAAATGCTGCCCATGATCGTTACCACCAACCTTGCCAAAGGTGCAGTCAACATGAGCCGGTTCAAAGTGATTGTCAAGCGGCTGAATGCTATCCAGAACATCGGTGCCATGGATATTTTATGTACCGATAAAACCGGCACTTTAACAATTGACAAAGTGGTTTTAGAAAAACACGTGAACATTTTCGGGTTGGACGATGATGAAGTATTAAGCTGGGCTTATCTGAACAGTTACCATCAAACAGGGGTGAAGAGCCTGTTGGACAAAGCCATTTTAACCCATGTAGAACTAAATGAAGAACTCAAAGTAGAACACGATTTTGAAAAAATAGATGAAATACCTTTTGATTTTCAAAGACGACGTTTATCGGTTATTTTGAGAAAAAAAGACGGAAACCATCTGTTAATTTGCAAAGGGGCTGTGGAAGAAATTTTGCAGCGTTCCACCCATGCTTTTGATCCGGGAGAAGACAAACAGCTTCAAATTTTTACCGACGAGATTGTGCCGCTGGACAACCGGATTAAAAATATTATCCTGCAGGAAACACAAAAAATGAACGAAGATGGCATGCGGGTTTTATTACTTGCCGTACGTGAGTTTGAACCGAGGGAAATAAACTATTCCGTTGCCGATGAAAACAACCTGATCATTGCCGGATTAATCGGTTTTCTTGACCCGGCCAAGCCATCGGCAAACGAGGCCATTCAACAATTACAAAAGCTTGGCGTAAACATAAAAGTTTTAACCGGTGACAATGAAATAGTTACCCGGAAAATTTGCAAAGATGTCGGTATTCCCGTGAATCACATCATGCTTGGACATGAACTGGAAAAAATGGATGAGGATGAACTGATTCAAAAAATTGATCAGATCAGTATTTTCGCCAAGCTGAACCCGTTACAAAAAAGCAGGGTTGTCAAGGTATTGCAACGTAAAGGCCATGCGGTAGGGTTCCTCGGCGATGGCATTAACGATGCCGGTGCGTTGAAAGATGCCGATGTGGGAATTTCTGTTGATACGGCCACAGATATTGCCAAAGAAAGTGCTGACATAATTTTGCTCGAAAACGACCTGTCTGTTTTGCGAAAAGGGATTATATACGGTCGCCGGACATTTGGCAACATTTTGAAATATATAAAAATGGCAACAAGCAGTAATTTTGGCAACATGTTCAGCATGTTGGGGGCAAGCATCTTTCTGCCTTTTCTTCCCATGTTGCCCGTTCAGTTGCTGCTGCAAAACCTGCTTTACGACATTTCGCAAACATCCATACCATGGGATACGGTTGACAAAGAATACATAGTCAAACCCCAGCAATGGGATGCTTCTTTTTTGCAAAAATTCATTCTTTTTATCGGACCTATCAGTTCCATTTTCGATTACCTGACTTTTGCCTTAATGTTTTTTTACTTCAAGGCCAATACCCCGGCGCAGCAAAATCTTTTTCAAACAGGTTG
>JALUYM010000166.1 GCA_027018745.1 Bacteroidales bacterium
TCGTGCATCGACTTCAATGCACTATTGTGCGCAACAAAGGTAAGGAGGCTTCATAAAAAAAGCCGGAAAAAGGTTACTGTTTTATCGCTTTTTCTTTGGCTTCTTCAGAACACTTCCCATAGAAAGTCAAAGAATGGTAAGCCACTTCCACCCCCAGCAATTCCTCCACCGATTTTTGTATTTCGTGGATACGCGGATCACAGAATTCAAGGACTGTCCCGTCGTCCATACAAACAAAATGGTCGTGTTGTTTGTATTTGAATGAACGTTCAAACTGGGCGCAATTGTTGCCAAACTGATGTTTGGTCACGAGGTTACAATCCAGCAATAGTTCGATGGTGTTGTACAAAGTGGCACGGCTTACACGATATTTGTTGTTTTTCATGCGGATGTACAACGTTTCAATATCAAAATGCCCGTCGGTAGCATAAATTTCTTTCAGGATCGTATAGCGTTCGGGGGTTTTTCGGTGCCCTCTCGAATCCAGATATTCGGTAAAAACTTTTTTAACTTTCTCGAAAGTGTCTTTTTTTGTTTCCTGTTTCATATTCCCGTGATAAAGTTCTGCGGTGTAAAAATACACAAATTATATTTAAACAGTTTAAATAGAAATAATATTTTTTCGTTTTCAGAAAGTACGCACCACTTTCATGACCTGTGGCACTTTGCCGAGGGAAGCCATAAGTTTTTTAAGCACCGCCAGGCTGGGAACAAAAATTTTTATGTCGATAAAGACCAGTCCTTCGTGCGAATGCATGTTAATGGCATTCATGTCGAGGTGAAACTTCATGGAAATAACCTCGGTGATCATATTGAGCAAGCCGGGGCGGTCTTTGGCTGTGATGTGCAACAGGGCAAGGTAAGTCTTTCCTTCTTCGGGTTTCCATTTTGATTTCAGGATATTCCGGCCGTAAACCGACATAAGCTGAATGGCTTTGTCGCAATCGGTACGGTGTACCTCGGTACGTCCCGAAGGGAGTTCCAGTACAATGACATTATCGCCGGGGATGGGATGGCAACATGCCGAAACCTGGTATTCAATTTTGATTTTCTGTTTTTTGGCGGCCCCCGGGCCGGTTGTTTCCGCCTGGCCTTCCGAAAGCATCCTGGTTTGCCGGGTAATAAAAGGGATACGGAAGCCACTGAACCAACGCGTCTTATCATCCCCGGGCAACAGCATGCCCTTAATGTCTTCTTTTCCAATGCGGTCTGTGGCCAGATAATAATAAAAATCGATGGGACTGGTCACCTGCAACTCTTTCATCAGGTTTTGGATATTCTGGCTGCTGGGTTCTATTTTCAACTGGGCAAAATAATCGGCCAGTTTTTTTTCTCCCTCCGCGCGATAAGACTTACGTTTATTTTTCAGTGCCGCTTTTATTTTTGTTTTGGCACGGGCGGTTACTACCGTTTTAAACCACTCCTCCTGGGGCTGGGCTATTTGGGAAGTGATAACCTCCACCTGGTCGCCGCTTCGCAATTTGGAATCAATGGTTTTCACCTGACGGTTAACATTGGCGCCAATGGCTTTGTTTCCCAAATCGCTGTGAATGGCATAGGCAAAATCAAGGACTGTTGCCCCTTTTGGGAGGGTCACCATATCGCCTTTCGGCGTAAATACATATATCTCATCGGAAAAAAGGTCCTTTTTAAAGTCGGCGATAAAATTTATGGACTCCTCATCTTCCTCGTCCTCACCGCTTTCCAGCAAAAGCTCCCGCGTTTTTTTCAGCCACAGATCGAGGCTTCCGGGAGAAGATGAACGGGTTTTGTATTTCAGGTAGGCAGCATAACCTTTCTGGGCAATGTCCTGCATACGCCTGCTCCGGATATGCACTGCCACCCACTGCCCTTCGGGCCCCATAACTGTTGTATGGATGGCTTCGTAACCGTTGGCTTTGGGTGTGCTCATCCAATCGCGCAAGCGTTTGTTGTTGGGCTTGTAAATTTTTGCCAGTTCGGAATAGACCGCCCAGCATTCCAGGCTCTCGGTTTCTGTTTCTGTATCCACAATGATATCCAGGCTGAAAGTATCATAAATCTGGTCAAAGGGCAACTCCAATTTGCGCATTTTCTGCCAAACCGAATAAGTTGTTTTTTCGTTGATAAGCAATGCAAACTTCAGTCCTTTTTCTTTCAGCGAAACCCGGATAGGCAGCATAAACCTGTTCAGGTAAGCATGCCTTTCCGCCCTTGCGGCATCGATTTCTTTTTTTATCTCATTGAAAAGTTCGGGCTGGGAATATTTAAAAGAAAGCTCTTCAAGCTCGCTCTTTATAGCAAAAAACCCGAGGCGGTAAGCCAACGGGGCATAAATATAAAGGGTTTCAGAAGATATCCGGAGTTGTTTGTTCCTCGGCATCACCTCCATGGTACGCATGTTGTGCAAACGGTCGGCCAGTTTGATCAGGATTACACGGACATCATCCGAAAGGGTAAGGATAATCTTTTTTAAAGTAGCCGACTGTGCCGTGGAATTGCTGTCGGATATTTCATCGATTTTTGTGAGGCCATCAATGATCCTTGCCACTTTGTGGCCGAACATCTTTTCCACATCTTCCAGGGTAATGTCGGTATCTTCAACCGTATCGTGCAACAAGGCCGAAAT
>JALUYM010000167.1 GCA_027018745.1 Bacteroidales bacterium
AAGGATGGGTATTTTTGCCCCCCGCTCCGGGCGTCCACGCCCGGAGTCCACGCCCGGAGCAACCCAGTCGCCCGGGAATAAATTCCCAGGCTATAATTTAAGCCGTCCCGACACTTCGGTCGGGACTGTAATGTTTTAGGGAACGCCGCAGGCGTTCCCTAAAACATTTTTCGTGTAATTTGTGAAATTCGTTGGTGATATATATTTCGTAAATCTTGGGCTCATAGCCCGTGCTCATTCGGGTTTGCAATCCGAATGCTAGAGAAATCAAGGATTTGCAATCCATCAAAACTGACCGGATTAAAAATCCCTGAACCTTGCCAGCCACATTATTCCGTAAAACAACTACCCCCGCTCCGGGCGTCCACGCCCGGAGTCAGGAGGACATTTAACGTTTCAAAAAACAATCCGAATTTATCTCCTATGCCCTGAAGCAGGCCGCCCTGCCTCAAAAAGAAGACCTGAAGCTCCATCTGTCCGACCAACAAAAAGAGAACATAAAGAAAAAGCTGGAAGTATAACCCCTGTTGTCTTCCTCCGGCTCTCCTTTCCCCTGATTTCTTTACTTTTGTCCCAATGATTTATCCGGAAAATTTTGAACAAAAAATCGGCTTTGATACCATCCGTTCGCTCCTGGCCGAAGCGTGCCTCAGCGATATGGGAAGGGCGTATGTGGAAAAGATGCGGTTTTCTTCCCAACCCGAAGGGATAAAGCAAAAACTTCTGCAAACCAGCGAGTTCATTCGGATACTCGAAACCGGCAAACCCTTTCCCACACACGACTATTTTGATTTAAGGCCGGAACTGGCCAGGCTGAAAACACCCGGCAGCTATCTTTCGCAGGAAGCCCTGTTCGACCTGAAGAGTTCGCTGCGCACCCTGCAGGCTATCAACTCCTTTTTTCAGGATACCGATGAGGAAGACTTTCCGCATTTAAAACGGCTGGCCGGTGAAATCACCATCCCGGAAGAAATTCCGGCACGGGCCGAAAGCATTATAGATGACAAAGGCGTCATCCGCGATACGGCTTCTGCCAAACTGGCGGATATCCGCCGTCAGCTAACGACCAAACAGCGAAAGGTTATGCAGGAGGTACGGAAAGCTTTTATGCAGGCCAAAAAGTCGGGCTGGCTTCCCAAAAATGCCGAAATCACCCTGCGCAACGGACAGGCGGTAATTCCTGTAAAAGCAGCCGACAAAAGGGCTTTGAAAGGCATTATCATCGACGAGTCGGCCACCGGGCAAACGGTATTTATCGAACCGGTGAGCAGCTTTGAAGTTTCCAACGAAATTCTGGAACTCGAAAGTGAAGAACGCCGCGAAATTATAGCCATCCTCACCCGTTTTACCGACCTGCTGCGCCCCCATCTGGAGTTGTTGAACACCTCGTACCGGATACTGGGACTTTTTGATTTCATCCGTGCCAAAGCGGTTTTTTCGGTTAAAACCGGCGCCTCCGTGCCTGTTATCACGCAAAAACCCCGCTTTCTGCTGAAAAAAGGCATACACCCGTTGCTTTATCTTTCACACAAAACGATAGGGAAAACGGTGGTTCCCCTCGATATGGAACTCACCAAAGAAAACCGGCTGCTGCTCATCTCAGGTCCCAATGCCGGCGGAAAATCGGTTTGCCTGATGACCGTCGGGCTTTTGCAATACATGTTGCAATGCGGACTGCCCGTTCCCGCCTCCCCCGACAGCGAGTTCCGGATGTTCGACCGTATTTTTATCGACATGGGTGATGAGCAATCCATAGAAAATGACCTGAGCACCTACAGTTCGCATCTGCTCAACATGAAATTTTTCCTGCAACATGCCAACAGCCGCAGTCTGGTCCTGATAGATGAATTCGGTATCGGTACCGAGCCCCAACTGGGCGCCGCCATTGCAGAAGCCACGTTGGAACAACTGGTACACAAACAAACTTTCGGTGTTATCACCACACACTACACCAGTTTGAAACTGGTTGCCGAACGTCTTGAAGGCACTCTGAACGGCGCCATGTTATTCGATGCAAAAGAGTTGAAACCACTTTACCAGCTGAAAATCGGAAAACCGGGCAGCTCGTTTGCTTTTGAAATTGCCCGTAAGATAGGGTTTCCGCAAGATGTTCTTAATCGCGCCCGGAAAAAAAGCGGGGGAAGACATTTACGGTTCGATTCACAGTTGCAACAACTGGAAACAGACAAAATAGCCCTGGAACAAAAACAACAGGAAGTCTCCATGATGAAAGACAACCTTTTACAACTCATTGAGAAATACAGGCAATTGACCGAACAACTGGAATCAGAGAAAAAACAAATAGTGCAAAAGGCAAAAGAGGAAGCCCTCGAAATCATAAAACGGTCAAACCGTCAAATTGAAAATACCATCCGCCAAATCAGAGAAGCACAAGCCGAAAAAGAGAAAACGCAAAAATTGCGAAAACAACTGGAAGAAAGCAAAGAAAAGCTGAAGAAATCGCTGGCCCGGCAATCCCAAACAAAAAAGAAAAAGAAAGTCCAAAAACCATCCGCTCCAAATGTTCCGGCTGAAAATACAAAAACCCTGTCCGGCCGACCGCTGAAAGCCGGTGACTTTGTTATGATAAACGGCAGTAATCTG
>JALUYM010000168.1 GCA_027018745.1 Bacteroidales bacterium
GGATGCCCTCACGGTAGCCTTTACCACATACAGTCATGTTCAATACCTGAATAATTTGGCTGCCCGCAGCGACCAAAACAATAAAAAACACCACGAAATTTATGGTATCGAGAAAAAATATTTGAACCGTGATAAAAACGGAAAATTATTGTTTAAACCACCCATGCCCGTAAACGAGTTTAGAAAAGAGGCGAAAAAACATTTGGAAAGCATATTGGTCTCATTCAAAGCCAAAAACAAAGTAGTTACACGCAACAAAAACAAAATTAAAACCGGGAAAGGCAATTACATCGAAAAAGTGCAGTTAACCCCCAGAGGCCAGTTACATAATGAAACCATATACGGTAAAATCAGAAAATACAAAACGAAATTAGAAAAAGTTGGGATAACCTTTACTTCTGAAAAGATAGAAAAAGTAGCAAATCCCGTTTACAGGGAAGCTTTGCTGAACAGGTTGAAACAATACGACGGAAATCCCAAAAAGGCCTTTGGCGGCACAAATACTATTGCAAAAAATCCGGTTTTCATTGATGAGCCCAAAGATTTTAAAGTGCCGGAAAAGGTTAAACTGGTTTGGTTTGAAGATGTATATACCATTCGCAAAGAAATTACACCGGACCTGAAAATTGACAAAATAATTGATGCAGGTATTAAAAGAATATTAAATAACAGGTTAGCAGAATACGACGACGATGCAAAAAAGGCATTTTCCAATCTGGAGGAAAATCCAATCTGGCTCAACAAAGAAAAAGGAATCTCCATTAAACGCGTTACCATAACCGGGGTAACCCATGCCATACCCCTTCATTCCAGGAAAGATCATCTTGGAAATTTCATCACAGATGAAAACGGGGAAAAGTTACCGGTCGATTACGTTAACACCGGAAACAATCATCACGTAGCTATTTATGAAGATGAACAGGGAAAATGGCACGAAAAAGTAGTTTCATTTTTCGAAGCCGTGGAAAGAAAAAGACAGGGGTTGCCCGTAATCGATAAAAACTTTAATGCAAATTTGGGATGGAAATTTATGTTCAGCCTCAAACAAAACGAATATTTTGTGTTTCCTTCCCCGGATTTTGACCCTGAAGAAATTGATTTGTTAAACCCGGAAAATGCATCCTTAATAAGTCCACATCTTTACAGAGTTCAGAAATTTGGATCTCTTTTATCCGGCTTTTGGTTTAGGCACCATTTAGAAACCAATGTCGACATAAACAATAATTTGAAAGGTTTTACTTATAAAGTTATTCAAAGCACTTCAAATTTAAAAAATATAAAAAAGGTGCGCCTAAATCATTTAGGTAGAATAGTATATGTTGGCGAATACTAAAATAAAAAACTTATTATGATCAAACGAACCCTTTATTTCGGCAACCCCTGCTATTTGTTCAAGCGAAAAGACCAATTGGTGGTTTCGTTGGAGAATGATGTGGAGAAAACCGTTCCGGTGGAAGATGTCGGCATGGTTATACTGGATCATTACCAGATAAAAATCACCCAACCGGCCCTTCAGGCGCTGACAGCCAACAATGCGGCCGTTTTGGTAAACGATGCCAGCCATTTGCCGCTGGGCCTTCTGTTGCCCATGGCCTCGCACAACACTTATACCCAAAAACTGTATTTTCAGGTAAATGCCAGCAAACCGCTCAAAAAAAACCTGTGGCAACAGACCATAAAACAGAAAATCAGGAACCAGGCAACGCTGCTCCGGCAACAAGGCATTGACACCAAAAATATGGAATACTGGGCTTCGCAGGTCAAAAGCGGCGACCCGGACAATTACGAAGGACGGGCGGCGGCTTATTACTGGCAAAAACTTTTTGACGGCACCTTTAAAAGAGGGCGTTTCGGCGCCCCGCCCAACAACCTGCTAAATTACGGTTATGCCATTTTGCGGGCGATAGTGGCCCGTTCGCTGGTGGCCAGCGGCATGTTGCCGGCCCTGGGCATCCATCACCGCAACAAATACGATGCCTATTGCCTGGCCGATGATATTATGGAACCCTACCGGCCTTATGTGGACCGTATTGTGCTGGAAATAATCGATAAAAAAACATTTTCGGGCGAACTGACAACGGAAATAAAACGGGAATTGCTGCAGATACCGGTTACCGATATCACCATCAACGGAAACAGCGGCCCGCTCATGGCTGGAATGCAACTAACTACCGCTTCACTCATGCGGTGTTTTGAAGGGGAAGGGCGTAAAATTGCTTATCCCGAATTCAATTAACCAGTTATGGGTTCCCTTTCTAAACTAAACCAATACCGGATTATGTGGGTTTTTGTTTTTTACGATCTGCCGACCGAAACAAAACGCGACCGGAAAAACATTGCCCTTTTCCGGAAAAAACTGCAACAGGACGGCTTCAGCATGTTGCAGTTTTCCATTTACGTGCGTCATTGCAACAGCCGAGAGAATGCCGAAGTACATATCAAACGGGTGAAGTTTTCGCTGCCGCCCAAAGGTGAGGTCATTGTTTTTACCCTCACGGACAAGCAATTCGGCATGATGGAATTTTTCAGGGGACCAAAAGAAGCGCCCAAACCGGATACGCCCCAGCAACTGGAACTTTTTTAAAAAATTGGGGTTGTTTAA
>JALUYM010000169.1 GCA_027018745.1 Bacteroidales bacterium
ATGGGGGGTATCCGTATCTTTTATCGGCCGTAATGTTTGTTCATTTCCCGGCCCGAAGGCAGCCAGGCTACTCATGTATATGAATTTTTCCGGAACACTTCCGGTGTCCATCAGGGCCTGGATAAGGTTTTTGGTATAAGTAAAATTGACTTTCTCAAAATCTTCTTTGTGGCAGGATTTGGTAATACCGGCATTATGAATGACATAGTCAAATCTGCCATGACTTTTCATGTGCTTTTTAAGATTTTCCGTAAGTAAATTTTTATCTGACAATTCCGATTCAAAAAACTGTATCCTGGGGTCGGAAAGGTAAGTCCTCGGGCTGTTCCTTCGCACTCCTGCAAATACCTGATAGTCTCTTTTCAGGGCTTCCTCAACAAGGAAACTACCAATAAACCCGCTTGCCCCTGTAATAAGAATTTTTTTCATTTCCAAAGTGTCAAAAATAACATAATTCATATTCTGAATACCCTGTAAAAATTAAATTTTTGTTTCAGGGAACCGTGCCATTTTCATAGTCGTCCGAATTATCGCCTAATATTCGTTATTGGGTTAATGGACAAAATTGAGGCTAAAGTTGCTGTATCTAACTGATATTACCATTTTTACAGTATTTTAAAGGAAAATTATGTCAAAAGCCAAGTTTTATATCCGTGGATCTAAATACGATAATAAAAAAGTATTAATCTATCTTTCATTTACCTATCAGTATCACCGTTTACGGTTATCGACGGGGATAAGCATACAGTCGAAATATTGGAATTCAAAAGAACAGCTTGCGAGGTCAATTCGCAGATTTGTTGAAGAAGCCACGCAAATTAATTCAGAATTGAGAAAGATGCAGATGGTAATCCAGGATGCGTATGCTGATTTCCGGCAGAAAAATATTCTTCCTGAACCGGAAGAGTTGAAAAATGCCTATTTCAGGAAACTTAACCCTGATTTTATAGAGGAAAACAAAGAACCTGATTTCTGGGAGGAATACGAGAAGTATATAGAATCTTCAAAAGGCCGTGTGGTGGATGATGTTTTAAAAGACTACAAGGCTTTGGCAAAACACCTAAAAGGATTTGAGAAGTCAACGCGCTCAAAAATTAATTTTCACAGCTTTAATTATCAAATCTACCAGAAATTTGTGCATTATTTGAGATACAATGCGGTAAAGCCAAACGGAGAAAAGGGGTGGGAAGCAGGTGAAAAACCTGAAAGCTTTTTTAAACCACTGCATTAAACTTGAAATTATTGAACGTTTTGATTTGTCTGGTTTCAAAACCCTAACTGAAGAATCCGATGCCATTTATCTTTCGGAAAAAGAGATTGAGAAATTATACCATACCGCACGAAAAATTGCTGAATTTTAGGAAGCCAATTCCTGAGTTTTGCCCTTTGGGGCTGATTTTATGGTACAAATAAGGTACAGCGTTTTTTTATCCTTCCAATATCCTCAACAAATCATCATTTAAATAATAGACCGTTGTGCCCATTTTTTTTGGCCTTAACAGTTTGTTTTCTACTAATTCGTTCATGTATTTAGTCAGGGTTGTCCTGGAGCTTTTGTGCAGCACATTTCCGATAATTCCGGGTTTGATATAAGGCTGGCTGAAAATTACTTCATTAATTTCCTTGTTGTACCATTTTATTTTTTCCTTTGCATACGCAAAAGTTAATTCCATTTGGTCAATGATTTCATTGATGCGTTCGTTTGTGATAACCGATGTTTTTTCAATGGCATCTAACATAAACAAAATCCAGGGTTCCCAGGATTTTCTTTGGGTTACCGCATTCAATTTGTAATAGTAGTCGTCTTTATTTAAAATAATATATTTTGATATATACAATACGGGTTGTGATAATAACCCTTTGCTATAGAGGTATAACAAGTTTAGTATCCGGCCCGTTCTGCCGTTCCCATCCTGAAAAGGATGGATGGCCTCAAACTGATAATGGGCAATGCACATTTTTAACAAAGGATCAATGGGGTATTTTTCATCATTGTTTAAAAAAACAACGAGGTTCTGCATAAGGTTGTTTATTATTTTTTCTCCTCTAGGTGGCGTATATACAATCTCACCGGGCCTGAGTTCGCTATGCCCCTTTTTAATTACTACTTTTGCCTGGGGCGGTCGGTAACCCGAAGTCGTTTCTTTTATCTGGTTAAATATTTTTATGATGAGTTGCTCTGTTATTTCAGGATTGGCCTGTAATGTCCTGAATCCGGCCCAAAGCGCTTCCCGGTACCTTAAAACTTCTTTTATCGCAGGGTTTTGAACAGGTTTTTTATTATGAAAGCTGTCAGAAATGGCTTTATAAAGTTCATCTTCTGTTGTAAAAATATTTTCAATTGCCGTGGATGTTCTGGCTTCTTGCAGGGATAAAGTGTTTACCAACATTAACGGGTTTGGTAACCGGTTTAAATTACCATTAACAGTGGCCAGCGCCCTTGTTGCAGTTACCAGTTTCTTTAAAATTCTGGTATTATTCTCCACATCCGGGAAATTAAGCGCTGGCAGATCGTTGTACGGTTTAGTCCTGTCAAACATTAATCATTTTTTTGTCCGTTCATTTTTTAATAGATTCTTGAACG
>JALUYM010000170.1 GCA_027018745.1 Bacteroidales bacterium
CTATTCAATTTCTCCGACGCAACAAGCAGTGATTCAAGACAATCGAGGGTATCATCCGGATTGTTCCAATTGAGCAGGATTATGGCCAGTGTAACTTTGTTCATCAAATGCTTCGAGGTAGTTTTTTATGTTGAACCTGTTTAATTTATGTCGTACAGCTTACATCAAATCAGCTTTGAGCCGTCGGGGTTGTTCCCGGTTTTTTTAAAATTGATGCATTCTGTCGCAAAGATAGAAAGAAACGTGAAAGATGCATGTTCAATGATGGCAGGCAACTTATCATGGCAGCAACTTTTTAAATTTCCTACTTTATAATTTCCGACAAGGTGGTTAACCATTATTTTAAGATATTTGCAAAGAATAACCATATAAAGGCAAACTTTTGGGCGTTATACAAAAACAGAGTATTTCAGGTACTATTTATTCTTATCTCGGTGTATTACTGGGTTTTATTACCACCGGATGGCTCTTTCCACGGATATTGTCCACCGAAGAAGTTGGTTTGCTGAGGATTCTGGTTTCATATTCGGTGCTGTTTGCCCAGTTTGCCAGTTTAGGTATTAACTCGGTGAGCGTTAAGCTTTTCCCCTATTTTCGTGATCCGGAGAAAAAACACCATGGCTATCTGGGCCTTACTTTAATTGTAGGATTAACAGGTGTTATATTATCAATCGGGATTTACCTTTTGTTAAAACCTTTTTTCATTTCCCACGCCAGTCAAAAGTCTTCTCTTTTTATGGATTATTTTTATTACGTGGTCCCGTTGATCCTTTTCACTTTGTTATTTGGCCTGTTCGACACTTATTACCGGGTATTGTACAATGCCGTGAAAGGCATTGTTTACAAAGAGGTGGTCCAGCGCCTGCTCATATTGGCTGCTATTTTATTTTATTTCTTCAAACTGATTGATTTTCAATGGCTGGTCATTTTATATGTGCTTGCTTTTGTGGCACCTTCCCTGTTTTTAATGGGGACGCTCATAAAAGACAAGATGTTTTTTGTGAAACCCGACTTAAAATATATTGACAAGCGACTGTCCCGCGAGATGGTGAACGTAGCCTTTTTCGGTATTCTTGCCAGTTTCTCCGGTGTTTTGGTTCTGAACATCGATGTGATCATGGTCAATCAGTATCTCGGGCTGGCAGCAGCAGGTATTTACACCATTGCTTTTTTCTTCGGAACGCTGATTCTGGTCCCCATGCGTACCATGGGGAAAATCAGCTCGGTGGTCATTGCCGATGCCTGGAAAACAGATGACCGGAAAACCATTATGGATATTTACCGGAAAAGTTCTGTCAGCCTAAGTATTATTGGGTTTTTATTATTTATCGGCATTTGGGGCAACCTCGGAAATATTTTTCATATTGTGGGAAAAGATTACACCGCAGGTAAATATGTCATTCTGTTTATAGGGCTGGCTAATTTATCGGATTTGTTTATGGGTGTAAGCGGCCATATTATTTTAAATTCAAAATATTTCCGGTGGATGTCGTACCTGTTGTTTGTCTTCGCCATTTTACTCATCATTACCAACATATTGCTCATTCCGCGTTTTGGCATTACCGGGGCTGCGCTGGCTTCTTTCATCTCAAAATATATTTACAACAGCCTGAAATTTCTTTTTTTATACAAAAAATACCACTTCCAGCCATTCAGTTACAAACATTTGGAGATCATTGTCCTGGCAGCCGCAACCTGGTATTTATCAACCCTGTTGCCGGTTATGCCCCATTTCGTCATAGACCTGGCCGTGCGCAGCCTCTTTATCAGTGTCGTTTTTTTGGTACCGGTTTATTTTCTCAAAATATCGGAAGACATCAACAACAAAATCCAACAGGTATTTCGGCTGGTTTTTCTGCGCCGTTAATCATTCTTTCCGAAGTTTATAATGGAGCAAAATAATTTCTAATTTTGCCACGCATTCGAAAAAGTTTGCTTTATGCCCAAATCATTAAAAATATGCCTTGTGGGCAGTGGGGCCATTTCCACAGCTTTTGCCCAGGTTCTCGGGAAAAAGGAGGAAAATACGGTCGATATCTTATCCATCGAAGAAGATGTCATTTATTCTATTAACCAGGAACATGTTAATCACAGATATTTTCCGACCATAAAACTGAACGAACACATACGGGCTACTGCCGACAAGAATATCCTGAAAGAATCGGATGTTATTTTTTTCGGAATCCCTTCCACTGCCATCATTGATTATGTTTCAAAAAACAAGGCATTTTTAAATCCTGATGCGCTCCTAGTCAATCTGGCCAAAGGCTTTGGCAACCAGGGAAACACAATTCCCCAATGTCTGGAGAAAATTGTCAGCCAACCGGTTATCAGTTTGAAAGGCCCCTCTTTTGCCCGGGAAATCATCAATTTCATACCTACCGGAATGACCGTTGCCACAAAAAACAGCAAATATTTTGATTTTTTTCAGGGGATGTTTGAGGGCACCAACATCTTTCTCGATTTTACCAATGATGTGATCGGGGCAGAACTTTCCAGTATTTTAAAAAATATTTATGCCATCATTATTGGCATTGTGGATGCCCATTACGATTCCCCCAATCTCCGGTCACTTGTACTAAC
>JALUYM010000171.1 GCA_027018745.1 Bacteroidales bacterium
AACCGCAATTTACGTTGCCACACGAAACTCTATGAGAAACAATTAAATTGATATAAAAAACATTAAAAATAAAACATAATACATTAAACATAAAACATTCCACATTCATTGGTCCCGTAGTTCAACGGATAGAATGTCAGATTCCGGTTCTGATGATCTGGGTTCGAATCCCGGCGGGATCACAAGTTTTTTTCATAATAAATATCTTTAACCGCTTATTCTTTCCTGGTTTAAGCGGTTTTTTTTATTTTTTTACTGAAAAATAAATTCTTCCCGGCATAATGGATATTCTGCATTTCATACATTTGTGCGTTTTATCAAAATGAAATGACAGATACATAAAACAGAATGAGCAGGCCGATTTTATTCTTATTACTATTTCTATTACAGGCAGAAATGTTATACCAACCACAGGACAAAGAAATAAGCTATATCCACCAACAGGTATTTCCGGCAAATCCTATGTATCCTGCCTGGTCAAAACAGGGACAACTGGCATTTCAATCGGCAGAAAAAGGAAAAGAACATATTTTTATATATGATCACGGTAAAAACGCCATAATCCCTTTGCCTACAGGCAATACAAGCAGTTTCCATCCCGTTTGGGTCCCCAGCAGAAATGCCATTGTGTACGATACCGGAACTGGAAAAAACAGCCGTTTGTTTTATATGGATTTAAAAACCATGAGAAAAAAGCTGCTTATTCCACGCCCGATTGCCTGTCGCGAAGCTTCTTTCACCCCCTCCCGTCATTTGGTGGCATTCAGCGGATTCGATGACCGTACACAACGATGGCAAATTTTCACTTACGATTTTATTTATGACAATCTGAACAGGCTAACAAATCAAAACGGAGACTGCAGTTTTCCTGTTTTTTCACCGGATGGGAAAAGAATTGCTTATCTTTTCCGGGGGAACGATCATCGTAACACACTAAAAATTGTCAACTGGTATGGTGATACTCCTGAAACGATAACAGATAATATATTGGGAAAAGTTTCCTGGAGCCCGGATGGCTGGAATATTCTTTTCGTCACCTTAAAAAATGGCTTCTTTTCCCTTTCCTCTATTCAATATGACGGGACGCAGGAAAGGGAAATATACCACAGCAGCCAACCTTTGTGTTGCCCGGTAGTGAATCCGGTCAGCCACCAAATAACATTTGACAAAAAAACCAAGAACGGTTTTCATTTGGAAACCCTGATGAAACCTTTGGAATAAAAAATAAACGGGCAAAAACAGAATCAATTCAGCCTCACCCGCGGATCAAGCAAAGCATAAATAATATCCACCAGTATATTGGTAAGGATAAGGATTACCGCAATAAACAGTACCACCCCCATAATAACAGGAAGGTCATATTTCTCCAAAGCATCTACAATTACCAAGCCGATTCCTTTCCAGTCAAAGACATATTCAACAAATACAGCTCCCGCAAGCAGAGAAGCAAACCATCCCGTAATAGCTGTTAGTACAGGATTCAGTGCATTGCGCATGGCATGTTTGAAGATAACACGCATCGGTTTTAACCCTTTGGCGTAAGCCGTCCGGATATAATCTTTTGACAGTTCTTCCAGCAAAGCACTGCGCATAAGGCTTATAATAATAGCCAACGGCCTGATACCTAATGTGATGGCAGGTAATATCAGGTTTCTTAAGCTGAGGTATACCTGTCCGGTATAATTGTCGACAGAATAAAGGCTGCCAAACATGGGCAAACCCGTATATTTTTCCCAGACAAAACCAAACAGCCAGGCAATAAGGATAGCGGCAAAAAAAGACGGCACCGACATCCCCAACGAGGAAAAGACCATCATAAACCGGTCATAAGGACTGTCTTTGTACAATGCTGCCGGGATTCCCAGTGAAATACCCAAAATCACTGCCATCAAGATGGCAGCAGTAGCCAGCAACAACGTTTTTGGAAATGCTTCTGCAATGATGGCCGACACATCCCTTTTACTTTGATACGAACGCCTCAGATAGGGAGGTTTCAACACAAGCACATCGTGTTTAAAATGGATTAAAATTTGGGCATGTGGATATTTTGACCGGTTTAAATACCAGTAACTGTTAGGGTTATCATCATTGTGCAGTGAAATCGGAGACAAGTCGTTCAGAAAATTCAGATATTGTATGTAAAGAGGTTTGTCCAGTCCCAAATCTTTCCTGATAGCTTCCACCGAAGCAATATCAGTCCTTTGTCCCAACAGCATCCGCGAAGCATCACCCGGCAAAATATTAAACAACATGAACACCAGTGTCACTACTCCCCAAAGTACGAGAATACCGTAAAAAAGCCGTTTTATGACGTAGTGCAACATAACATTAATAAGTCGGTGAAATTAAAAATTTTTTTATTTGAAGCGTATCCGGAAAATCGTGATAATGCCATTTTTGAAGGATTACACCGTGATCCAACAACAGCAAGCCGGGATTAGACCGTATAACTGATTTCAGATCAGTTTCATCTGCCAGATAAGCCGGAACAGCCATACCATAAATATTTTCTATTCGCCGGGTGGTTTTCTCATCGGTAGCTGTCAGCATCACCATAGAAATACCCCTTT
>JALUYM010000172.1 GCA_027018745.1 Bacteroidales bacterium
GAGTTTCCGGAAAACAAAAAATTCCTGAAAACCAATCCTATAGAACCTGTTGGCGACATCCTGGTTTTAGCGGGGGATATTGTGCCCTTTGCCGTATTGGAAAAACATCGCGATTTCTTTAATTACCTCTCCGATAATTTTGAAAATGTTTACTGGATTCCGGGCAATCACGAATACTATTTTTTTAATCTGCCCGATAAATCAGGTACATTCCATGAGAAATTAAAAGACAATGTTCATTTGCTTAATAATACCATCATTGAAAATGATGCGGCAGCACTTGTTTTTACAACACTTTGGACCCATATAAGCCCTGCTAATCAATGGAGTATCTTTAACAGCATGAACGATTTTCGCCTGATTAAATATCATAATGATACTTTTTCCGTTGAGCAATATAATTTATTACACCAAAAAAGCCTGGACTTCTTAACCAAAGCTTTTTCATCCATAAAAACAGGAAAAGTTGCGGTTATTAGCCACCATGTTCCTACATTTTTAAACTATCCCGTCAAATACAAGGGCGATAGCTTAAATGAAGCTTTTGCCGTGGAGCTGTTTGACATGATAGGATTATACAAACCTGACTGTTGGATTTATGGACATAACCATTATAACACAGATGATTTTTTAATTGGCAAAACGAAGCTGCTGACCAATCAACTGGGCTATTTACAAAATAATGAGCATAAGCATTTTAAAACCAATAGTGTTTTTATGATGTAACTATTCATATAATAACAGTATATTTGCACAATAACATTAACGGTGTTACCGTGCACAAATTATGATACTATGGACTTGAAAGAACAACTGGTCAAATACATTAAGGATGTGATAGGTTTTGAAATAAACATACAGCAGCCCGATGAACTATTTAAAGCAAAATTGCCTTTATTCCTTAAAGAAGAATATCAATGGTTCGAAGCCTTACTGGAAAATAAAAAGTGCATTTTGGCGATAGTCAAAGATGAAAACCGTTTGGGCATCAACCAAATCGGCAAACAGTTTCAAAAAGCCGGTGAAATGGCCGGTTTGCCTGTAATAGGGGTTTTTAACCATTTGGAGGCATACAACAGGAAAAGACTTATTGAAAAGAAAACAGCTTTTATTGTCCCCGGCAAACAGTTGTATATACCGGAATTTTTAATGGACCTCAGAGAATATAAGAACAACACAAAAAAGAAGACAAACAGCATAAGCCCGGTAGCACAGCAACTGCTGTTGTTGTTTTTGCTCGATAATCATAATAAACTGAGCATTGAAACACAACCGTTCAAAAACCTGGCTACCCTGCTGGAGACCAATAAAATGGGCATCACGCGTGCCGTTGAAAGCTTGAAAAATCAAAATTTTATTGAGACAACCGGTAAAAAAGAGAAAACCATCCGGTTTACCGATAATAAGCAAAACCTTTGGACAAGAGCTAAAAAACAAAATGTATTGATTAATCCGGTGTTAAAGCAGGTATTTACCGATGAACTGCCACAGCATTTACAGCTTTTACTTTGTAATGATAATGCGTTGGCAAACTACACCGATATAAACCCTGTCAGGCAAAAATATTACGCCATTGAGAAAAGTATGTATTATGCTTTAAAAAAGACCAATGCACTTGTCAATGAAAACAATTACGAAGGGAAGTATTGTCTTGAAGTATGGAAATATAATCCGGCAACCATTACCGGCCTTTTATTTGAAAACAGAAAGGCAGTTGACCCATTGTCGTTATTCTTATGCTACAAAGGCACTACAGACGAACGCATTGAAATGGCTTTGGAACAAATTGAAAACAAATTTATATGGTTAAAGGATTAGAAATATTCAAACAATACTTTAAAGATTATGCCGGAAACTATATCGTAATCGGCGGTACGGCTTGTGATATAATCATTGATGAGGCCGGGTTTGTGCCCCGTGCCACCAAAGACATTGATATCATACTGGTTGTGGAAGCCCTGAGTGCTGATTTTGTTAAGCAATTCTGGCAATTTATAAAGGACGGCGGTTACGGAAAAAAGGAAAAAAGTGAGGAAGAACGGAAATACTATCGTTTTTTAAAACCGGAAAACAATGAATTTCCATATCAGTTAGAGTTGTTTGCACGCAATCCCGACCTGCTGGATTTGGACGAAGGCACACACCTGACCCCCATTCCTGTTGATGATGATTTGTCCAGTCTTTCCGCCATTTTGTTGGACGAAACCTATTACCGTTATGTAATTGAAAACAGCACGGTTGAAGAGGGCGTCCACCTTGCCGGAACAGGGACATTAATCTGCCTGAAGGCCAAAGCCTGTCTGGATATTGCCGGGCGCATGGCAGCCGGCGGCAAAGAGGACAGCAAAAACCTGCGTAAACATAAAAACGATGTTTTTCGCCTTGGTATAATGCTTACCGACGAGGATGTGTTTGAATTACCGCCCACCATAAAAAAAGATATGCAAAAATTTGCAGACACAATTCAGGATGATTTGCCCGATAAGGCAATCTTTAAAACAATGGGGCTGGGAAGTATAAATACGGAAACCGTTTACAAACAACTGAAAAAGAGCTTTGGATTAAATTA
>JALUYM010000173.1 GCA_027018745.1 Bacteroidales bacterium
ACATGTCGTCTTTCAACATTAGATTATACAAACATGCACATATCAGTTTGTGGGCACTTTTGTTGAGTATAGTGATCATTTTTATCACTGCAGCTCCCGTACAATCTTTAATGCTTGCAGCACTGCCTGCATCCCTGGTGACAGGAACCTTCATTTCGCAAATTAAAAGATTGCGGTGGGCCAATCTGTTTGTTTGGCTGTGGTTGCTTTTTATTCTGGTAAATCATTATCTGCCTTTGCTTTATGCTGCTTAAACATTATTCAGAAAAACCGATCATGGAAGCCGGATGCGATGAGGCCGGAAGAGGTTGCCTGGCCGGTCCTGTATTTGCCGCAGCCGTCATTTTGCCTCTCGATTTTGAGAATACCCTGATCAACGATTCCAAAAAACTGAGTGAAAAGCACCGTAATTCGCTTCGTCAGATCATTGAAAAAGAAGCTGTTTGTTGGGCGGTGGCTGCAGTGGAACCAAAAATTATTGATGAAATTAACATTTTAAATGCCTCTATTCTTGCCATGCATCGCGCTATAGCGCAATTGCTTCCGAAACCGGAACTCCTGCTGATCGATGGTAACCGCTTCAAAAAATACAGTACTGTTCCACATGTTACTATTGTGAAAGGTGATGGAAAATATATGTCTGTTGCAGCTGCTTCCATTTTGGCCAAAACCCATCGTGATGCCTACATGCAACAAATACATGAACAATTTCCCTTTTATGGTTGGGACCACAACAAGGGATACCCTACACGACAACATAAATTAGCCATTCAGGAACACGGGCTTTCCATCCATCACCGCAAAACTTTCCGAACGGCCATACAAACCAGGCTGAAGTTTTAACAAATCCCGCTATTAACAAACTACTGTTGAATATCCTCTGAATTCATCGGAGAAAAGCGCCAAAGTTTTCGTATTTTTGATTTTGAAAGGAGCAGACAAACCATGAACAAAAGAAAATATTTTATTTATCTTTTTATTTTACTGTTGGTGGTGGTGGCAGGGGCTGTTGTCTGGCTCAACACAAAAACAACCGGGCAAAACGATTTGTGGCCCATGCTGCCCGATACGCCTGCCCTGGTGCTTCAAACCGACCATGCAGCAAATTTGCTGAACAAATTTGCCGAAAACAATCAAATCTGGGAAGCACTCATTCATACGAAAGGTTTTCGTCCTGTATACAGGCACATGACTTTTATCGATTCCCTTTTCAGTCAAAACAAATCCTGGATGAACCAATTCAGGCAGGGAGAATTGTTTGCTGCCGTTTATCCCGGGAAAAACCAGTTCCTGTTTCTTCTTCATAATAAAAAACTCCCTCATATCCAAACCATAAAAGACTTTCTGGAAAAAACACTGGGGAAAAATTTTGTGGTATTATACAACCACCGTGGAAATTTTCCAATAACGGTAATTAAGATTTTCAATATCCGGAACAGCAAAGTAAGCTGGTTATGGAAAATGGATGGGGCCTTGCTTTTCACCACGCAAAAAGAATTGATGGAAGCCTCCATAGCAGGTTATAACCAGCAGGCAATGCATTTCAGCGATAGCAAAGGCTTTAAAATTGTGGAAAAAACCAGCGGAAAACTGGTTGACGCCCGGTTGTACATTTACTATCCTGCTCTGGGGCAGCTTTTATCCCGGTTCGCCAACAGGCGTTTTCAGCATATTATCCAAAATTTCAGCCATTTTGCCGGTTGGGGAGAAACGGACCTGATCATTCAGTCGCAGGATATTATATTCAGCGGTTTTACCCAGGCAAATAATGACCACTATTTAACACGTTTTCACGAACAACAACCGGTTGCACTGAACGCCTATACCCTTTTTCCTTTCAATTGTACTTTTTCCTGCTCAAAGGGTTTTTCAAACTACACGGCTTTTGTAAACAAAAACATCCTGTCACATTTCAAAGTTTCCTGTCAGACAGATGTTAAGGACCTCATCAAACTGACAGGCCATGACATTTCCCTTGTCTCTAACGCATTAGACAAAAACGAGATAACGCAGCATACATGGGCTATCATACAACTGAAAGATATTCCCCGTGCTACCCGAATACTGAAAAACCTGGCAGTTAAAAGCGGCAGCAGGAACCGCTACCGTTCGGGAAATTATATCATCCGGAAAATAAACTTTACAAACCTGCTGCCCGATCTTTACGGAAAACTCTTTTCCGGAATCACACAAAATTATTACTGTATCATCAACGGCTTTGCCGTTTTTGGAAATTCACGCAGGGCATTGACCAACCTGATCCAATATGTAGAAACGGGCAAAACCCTGGATTTGGATGTAAACTACAAGGCTTTCTCCAACAACCTGGCCGGTACTTCCAATGTTCTTCTTCAGATTAAACCAAGAACCATGTCGGGGCTACTGGATTATTTCCTGAACAAAAAAACAGCCTCTGCCCTTTTGGGATACGGCTCTTTCCTGAAAGATGTTCAGGGGGCAGCTTTTCAATACAGCCGTGACTCCAATTTGTATTACACCAATTTTTATATCCGTTATAACAAAAGTTTCAAAAAGGAAAACCTGGCGCTTTGGAAGACAAAACTGGAAGCTACGATCGTGGGCAGGCCGTTTCTGGTCAAAGACAACCATAGCAACAATTATGATATTATTGTCTTTGACCAGGATAATCGCATGTACCTCATAGACCACACCGGAAGAATCCTGTGGACAAAAAGGCTTCCCGAGCTGCCCATGAGCCCCATCTATTCCGTTGATTATTATAAAAACGGGAAAATCCAGTTTCTTTTCAACACAAAGAATCACTTGTTCCTCATCGACCGTAAAGGCCACTATGTAGCGGGCTATCCCATTGCCATTCATCCGCCGGCTACCAACGGCTTAAGTTTGTTTGATTACACTCACCGGAAAGTTTACCGCATTTTACTGGCCCAGGCTGACAAACGCATTTACGATTATACATTGCAGGGCAATCAGGTAAACGGATGGCAAAAACCCCGCATGCAGAGTATTGTTTCCCAAAAGGTTGTAAGGTTGCTGGCCAATGGCAAAGATTACATTATTATCAACGACAATGCCAACCATGTAAAAATTGTCAATCGCCGGGGGCAGCAAAGGATCTATCTGAAAGCTTCCGTGAACAAAGCCAGGCACTCGGGTTATTTTGTCAATAAAACCAACAACAAGGGAATTATTCTCACAACCAATACCTCCGGCAGACTGGTTTATATTTCTACCAGTGGAAGACTAAGGTTTACCAGTTTTGGGAACTTCTCCCCCAATCATTATTTTTTGTACGATGACTTTAACGGAAACGGCTCCAAAGATTTCATTTTTGTAGACAAGAACCGGCTTGTGGTGTTCAACCGGTTCAAAAAACTATTATTTTCTTACAATTTTAACGAAGACATTACGGTTCAACCGGAATTTTTTTCTTTGGGCGACAGGCAAAAGGTACTGGGTATTGTAGCTTCCAAAGAAAAAACCATTTATCTTTTTGACAACAAAGGAAACATACTCATAAATCAGGGATTAACCGGGGAAACACCCTTTACCGTAGGCAGCCTGAACAACAACAGGGAAGTAAATATCATCACTGCTACGGGAAGTACACTGTACAATTACCGGATAAAATAATTTTACTTCTCAGGATAATTAATAATGTCCCTGATATCGTTGTAAAGAGGTTTTAATTTACGATACATGCGGCTGTAAACACGGGTAAAAAGCTGATCGTAAATGCGCACATTTTCAGGAACAGGTTCAAAAGTTTCACCAATGCGGCACATCTTTCTGATGGCTGTTTGAAAATCGGGATAAAGCTTCAGCCCCACAAAAGCGTTGATGGCAGCACCGAGGGCCGAGGTCTCAAAAGTATGCGGTTTTTCCACTTTCATATTAAAAATATCTGCAGTAAGTTGCAATGCATTCCTGCTTTGGGAACCACCGCCTGACACCCGTATTTTTTTAATTTTCACACCTGTTTTTTTCTCCGTTCGTAATGCGCCGTCTTTCAATGCATAAGCAATCCCCTCAAGAATAGAGCGGTACAAATGGGCACGGGTATGCACATCCCCAAAACCGATCACCGCACCTTTGGCCTCAATGCCCGGCAATTTCACGCCGGGCGACCAGTATGGCTGTAATGTCAGTCCCATGGAGCCCGGTGGAATGTCAGTAATCATCTCATCAAACAAAGCTTCCGGTTCCACATCCAGCTCCTGTGCCCGTTCCACTTCACGATACCCAAATTCGTTCTTAAACCATTTGATCATCCAAAAACCCCGGTAGATCATCACCTCGGTATTAAAATAATGCGGAATAGCACTGGGATATGCCGGAAACATACGTACTACTTCAAGATAATGGTCGTTGACAGTTTGTATGGTGGCAGTCGTCCCGTAACTCAGGCATGCCACCTCCGGTGAAATGGCACCGGAGCCCAATACTTCGCAGGCTTTGTCGGATGCTGCCGCCAAGATGGGAAGCCCGGCAGGAATACCGGTCTGTTCGGCAGCTTCCGGAGTTACCTCTCCCATTTGATCCGATGGAAAAACCAAAGTTGCCAGTTTCTTCCGTTCAATGGGAAACATTTTGGAATTGATCTCCCGCAACCCGGAATAACGGTGTTTCTTGTAATTGAAAGGCAAAAAACCAACCATATTACCGGTGGAATCCACAAACTTTCCTGAAAGCCGGTATGTCAGAAAACCGGAAAGTAACAAAAACTTATCAGTTTTCTTCCATATTTCAGGCTGATTTTGCCTGATCCAGTTGGCCTCGCTTTCTTCTATGGCAAAAGTAACAGATTCATACACACCTGCCAGTTTCAACGCTGCTTTAGCAAAACCTTTGGGCCAGTTTTCCACCCTGGCTTTGCGTTGGTCAAGCCAAACAATGGCAGGCCGCAACGGCCTGCCATCTTTGTCAATGTTCACCAAAGTACCACGTTGTGTGGTAAGAGCCATTCCTTTGACTTGTTCAACAGGGATCCGGCTGTTTTTAAACAACCTCCGGGTTGTCTGACAAAGCATTTCCCAAAAATATTCAGGATCCTGTTCGGCATAGCCCGGCTGTGTGGAAAAATACGCCTCAATGGAGGTTTTTTCAATTTCACTGATGTTTCCTTCCCCATCGATGAAAGAAGCCCGGACAGACTGTGTCCCCACATCAATGACCAACACGTGGAGTTTCAGAAAATTTTTATCCCTGTTTGCCATGTCACAAATTTACAATTTTCTTACCGAAGACCCAGTGTATTGCCCGGATTCATAATTCCTTTTGGATCAAGATGATCTTTGATTGCCTGCAAAAGCCCCATAGCCGTCTTTCCCATTTCCTGTTTCATCCACGGGGCCAGCGCCCTGCCAATGCCATGGTGATGTGAAAGGGATCCTCCGTTTGCCTGAATAACGTCTATCAATCCCCGGTGATACTGTAGGTAATCCTCTATCTCATTGCCCGGTTTCATGGGACTCAGGAAAGTAAAATAGAGGTTGGCGCCATTTTCATACACATGGGAAATATGGGCCATCACATGGGTTTTTTCCCTGCTCTCCAGATAATTTCTGACGCTTGTCCACAAAGGTATCAATTTGTCCCAGGTAACTGCGGTTTCAACTGTATCGGTCATAATGCCTGCATCCATCAGCGGATCACGCAGGTAAGCGCTCTCGTAACGTTGCTCCAGCCATGCCCTTACCGGCTTACTGCCCGTATAAAAGCTACCGTATTTAGCAGCAATTTTTTTTATTTTCCTTTTCAGAAGCCGGGCAAAATCCCTGTCGCCTTCCATGCTGACAAACATCAAACATCTTTCGTCCGGGCGATAACCCTTCATTTTTAAAAACCTGTCGGAAAACGAATTGTCAAATCCTTTCATTTTAAAGGCAGTGGATGTCTCCACCGGATCGGAAAGCCGGAAAATATGCGGGAAACCGGTTCCGGCCTGCATGATTTCGCGCATGGCTTGTGTAGCTGACTCAAAACCTTTAAAAATAAAAGAAGCATAAGCCGTATTCCGGGGCCTGTATTTCCTTATTTTCAGGGTAATACCCGTAATGACACCCAACGTTCCTTCCGAACCGATAAAAATTTTATTCAAGTCCCAGGCTTCGGCGGAAGCAGGAAACACTTTGGAATCAATGGTTCCGGTGGGAGTAATCACGGACAGGGCCAGCACCAGGTCTTCTATTTTACCGTAACCCGTGGAAGCCTGGCCGGCACCGCGGGCAGCCACCCACCCACCCACGGTGGAATACTCAAAAGATTGCGGGAAATGCCCGCAGGTATAACCGCGTTCATTCAAATATTTTTCCAGGGCAGGGCCATAAATACCCGGCTGAACGCGAACAGTAGCATTCAGGGTATTCATATCTACAATTTTATTCAAATGCCTTGTCAAATCCAGGCTGATACCACCACGGGGAGTTTCCACGCCACGGGTTACCGAAGAAAGCCCCCCCACAGGGGTTAATGCAATATTTTCCTGTTGGCAAAGTGCCAATATTTGCCTGATTTCATCTTCTGTCCGGGGCATAACGACCAGGTCGGGCGGAGCGAGAACTTCTCCTTTGCGCAAGTATAACAGGTCGGCATAAAACTTACCGAGAGCATGGGAAGCACGGGAATAGTCATCATTCAACACATTCTCGCTGCCGGATATGGCCGATAGTTTCTGACATATCCTTTCCGGTATCCGGGGTTTTTGGTGTAAATGCACTTGCTGATTGCCATAATAAACCTTCTTCCCAAAATCAGCATCCGTATATTGAAACTTTTCTTTGATTAAGTCAACAATACCTTTTTCAAGCTTTTGTTCACGCTTGTCACCCCATTTAAAAATAGACCTGTAAGTTTTTTCCATTATTTTTTCTGCTTTTTATGCTTCGGGCAACCTAAATCTGTCCAAAACCTGCTGCATCTCCTGTCGAAACTTTTTCCCATCCCACTTTAAATGTTCGGCTGCCATAAGGGCTGCTTTCTTTATTACTTCTTCTCCCGGATTCCCCAACAACCCCAGGCCGGTTCTTCTGAAAAGTATATCAGACAAGGACATTGCAACTTCCTTTTGAAGAGCATAAGCCACTTCGGCCAAAATTTCTCCATCCCTATTTAAAACTTCTGCTAATTTATTGTTTTTCCGTGCAAGTTGAAAAACTGCATGGCATTCCGTTCCGTAATTTTTCCCAAGCCAGGTAACTGTAGCATGTGAAAAATCAGGATAATCGTTTTTCAGTTTTTCCAAAAACAATTCCATATTTTTAATATCACTTCCAAACAAAGGCCGGGCGGAACTGACTTCTTTAGGAAGTTTGATTTTCATTTTTTTCTGTACCATTTGCATGGTTTCCACAGCCAGTTGCCGGCTGGTGGTATATTTTCCGCCCTCCACTGTAAACAAGCCATTCAACCCCTCATCGGCATTGTCAAAAATTTCATATTTTCGTGAAGACTCGTAAGAATCTTCGGTATCAATATCGGCAAGAGGACGTAATCCACCATAATAAAACAGGACGTCTTCATATTTTAAATCGGCACATTGGTAATTTTCATTAACTTCCGAAAGTAACCGGAGAATGCTTTTTTTAGATACCCTGTAGTCATCCGGATCACCGAAATAAGCTTTGTCGGTCGTGCCGATAAGGCTGTGGCCGCGCCAAGGCATAACCATAATATGCCTGTTTTGCCGGGTCATCATGGTCACAGCATGGTTTTTACAAATTTTCCGGGTAATAATGTGTATTCCTTCCGATCGTTTAATCTGATGTTTCGTCTGTCCTGTGGCAGCCGACTGAATGACAATATCCGCCCAGGGACCGGCACAATTTACCGTTACAGGAGCTGTAAAGCGCCCTGTTTCCCCGTTTATCAGGTCCTGTGCCAAAATTCCGGTAACCTGGTCTCCCTTTTTCTCAAGTGAAACAACTTTGGCATAATTGGAAAGGCGGGCACCCATCCTCTCAGCCGATTTTAAAAAAGCAAGGGTCATCCTTTCGGGAAAATTATTCTGACAGTCGTAAAAAATCGTTGAACCTGTCATTCCTTCGGGCTTTACACAAGGCTCCATGGCAAGTGTCTGATTTCGCGAAAAAGACCGGAAATGCGGAAGGCTTTTGGAAGGGTCCCAGGTATAACCTTTGTCAAAAGAAAGCACATCGTACAAAGCCATTGCGCTGAATATCATTATTTTATGGCTTTTCACATTTTGATACGAGGGGATCATAAAAGGAACAGGATAAACAAAATTGGGGGCAATATTGCTCAAAATTCTCCGCTCACGTAACGACTCGCGCACCAGACCAAATTCCAGATTCTTCAAATACCTTAATCCGCCATGTATCAGTTTGGAAGTAGCTGAAGAGGTTGCTGCACCAAAATCCCCTTTTTCAAACAAAGCTGCTTTTAAACCTCTTGTAACAGCTTCGTATGCCATTGTTGCGCCGGTGATGCCCCCTCCGATGATGATCATATCGAATGTCCCGCTTTTATGCTTTTCGATGTATCGTTCCATGACTTTATACCGTTCAATAATTTACGGACTTCAAAAGTTGGAAATAACTATCAGGTTTTTTTTAACATTTGGTAAAAAATGAAATAGGCGGAATCTTGATCCAGGATCAAATAATAATTTCCGGTTGATTTTTCCAATTTCCTAAAACTTCACTGTCCTGCGCAACCGGCTTAACGACTGTGAAGTAATGCCAAGATAAGAGGCAATATACTGCAAGGGGACATGCTGAAAAATATCCGGAAACTCTTTCATCATGGCTTTGTACCTGTCCTCAGCAGGCTGGGTGATAAAAGCATAGATGCGTCTCTGCGTCTGCACAAACATTTCTTCCATCACCCGGCGCCCGACCCGTTGCCAGTTGTTATACCGGTCATACAAATATTCAAGGTTATCATGATAAATAACAAAAAGCTCGGTATCGGTTATGGCCTGAATAATCTCATACGATGGCGTTTGGGAAACATAACTTGGCAAAGCGGTTACAAAAGTATGAAGCGGGGATATGTCCCGGGTAATATCATCTCCATCGTGATTATAAAATACCCGTAAATAACCCTTTTGTGTAAAACAGATGTACCGTGCAATCTCCCCTTCCCTGACAAAATAATCGTTTTTTTTTAATAACCGTGTTTCAATAAACGGTTCCACAGCTTTCCATTCTTCAAGACTCAAATTGGCAAACTTTCCGATAAACTGTTTTAGATCTTCGTACATGTCCGTTTTGTTATGGAAGATTATCCAAAAATAATCATATTTCCCGAATAAAACAGGACAATGCCCCCCTAACCAAAGCCAAGGGGATATCCAAACAGAAAGAAAAACCCGTCATTGCGATGGTCGGCCGGTGGCAGAGCGGAAGCAATCTTCCCGAGAACAGGTTTTTTGTTAAGAGATTATTTCGTCAGCAATCGCACTTTATCTGTCCCGTTTCATCGAAATGAGGGCTAAAGTCAGACTTTTGGGACATCCCCGTTTAAAAACCTGCTATCCGGTTTATCATTCATCAGTAATCAAAATACCGGACGGATATTACAGATCAATCCGTTTTTATATCTTTGCTGATTATGGTTGTAGCAGAGAACATCCACAAGTCGTTTGGGAAAGTGGAAGTATTAAAAGGTATTGACCTGCAGGTAAACGAAAAAGAAATCGTTTCTGTTGCGGGAGCCTCCGGTGCCGGTAAATCAACATTGCTGCAAATTCTGGGGACCATTGAAAAGCCGGATAAAGGAAGGATACTCATCGATGGTGTGGAAGTAAACCTGCTTAATGACACAAAACTTTCAATATTCAGAAACAAAAGGATTGGTTTTGTTTTTCAGCTCCATCACCTGCTTCCTGAGTTTACAGCGTTGGAAAACATCTGTATTCCGGCCTTTATTGCCGGAAAAAGCAGGAAAGAAGCCGAAATGCGGGCTTATGAGCTGCTGGATTTTATCGGCATGAAAGAACGGGCGACCCATAAACCTGCAGAACTTTCGGGAGGAGAGCAACAACGCATTGCCGTAGCGAGGGCACTGATGAACTATCCTTCGGTGGTTTTTGCCGATGAACCATCGGGAAACCTAGACTCCAAGGCCTCTGCCGATCTGCATCGGCTTTTCTTTGATTTGAGAAACAATTTCGGACAAACTTTTGTTATCGTTACCCATAACAAAACATTGGCTGCTATGGCCGATCATCAGTTTTTTATCAAGGATGGAATTATCCTCAGGGAGAATAACTGACGAAAAACCACGTTACAGGAATACACAATACATGAACAACACCATGAGCCAGACCGGAAAGTTTGTTTTTTCATTACTTTTTGTTTTTGTACTCGGAATGTTCATGGCCGGTATTACAGAAGCCCAGCAGGTAAAAACTTACCAGGAAGCCATTACCAAAGGAAACCAACTGCTCAAACAGAAAAAATGGCTGGATGCAAAAGCTTATTTTCAAATGGCATTACAATATAAAATCCACGATCCCTACGCCATAAAAAAGATAGAGGAAATAGTCCGACAGTTGAAATCGGGTGAAAGCAGGGACCAGGCTTACTATAATGTGATAGACCAGGCCGACACTTATTACGACAAAGACATGCTGGAAATGGCTTTGAAAAGTTATCAAAAAGCACTGGCCATAATCCCCAACGACAGTTATGCCTTGGGAAAGATAAAGGCGATCCATAAGCGACAGATTGCTGAAAAAGAACGATTTCTATCCTATCACAAATTTATGAAGGCCGGAGATTCGCTATTGAGCCAAAATTTTTTTAACGAAGCAATTGAATATTTTGAAAAAGCAGAAAATCTTTTTCCCAACAAACCGGGAGCTTCGAAAAAGTTGGCGCTGGCCCGTCAAATGCAGCATGACTTTGTGAACCGTAAAAAGCTGGCACAAAAAGAGATAAAAATCGCCGACCGTTACCTGCTCATAAGAAATTATGTCGATGCGTTACAACATTACCAAAAAGCCGATTCACTTATCCCGGGCAATGTTTTCGTCCTGAAAAGGATTGATGAGATCAGGCCTAAAGCAAAAAAACAAAGGGCATATGACCAAATAGCAGACGAAGCCGACCGGTTATACGTTTCCAAAAATTATATGGCTGCCCTGGAAAAATACCAGCAGGCACAAAAGCTCTGGCCCCAAAACAGTTATCCTGTCGATATGATAGCCAAGGTAAAAGAACAACTGGCCGGGCAGCGGGAACACATAGAACAAAATTACCGTGCTGCTATCAGACAGGCCGACAGCCTGTTTAAAAAACAGGAAATGGACAACGCCAAAGCACAATACAATCTGGCCCTTAGCCTGAAACCCGGTGAGCAGTACCCAAAACAACAGCTGGCTGCCATCAAAGCCTATTTCGTGAAACAAAAAGAGCAGCTCCTGGCCAATTACAACTCGGTCATTCATAGTGCCGACAGCCTTTTCTATCAAGGCCAATACAATGCAGCTGCAGAAAAATATCGACTTGCCCTGAAAACCCATCCCAAAGATTCTTATCCCAAACAAAAACTGGCTGAAATTGACAAAAAGCTGGCAGCCATTGCCAGGCAAAAAGAACTGGAGGCAAAATATCAGGCCCTCATCACAGAAGCTAAACAGTTGCAGGCCAACGGCCATTTTGATTTAGCCATAAAAAAATACCAACAGGCACAAATTTTAAAAGAATCGGATGCTTTCAGTGCACAGCAAATTGCCAAAATCAAAAAGCTTCTCGCACAAATGCAAAAGCAAAAAGAACTGGATGACAATTACGCCAGACAGATTATTCTGGGACAACGGTTACTCCAGCAAAAACAGTTGAAAGAAGCCAAAAGGGCCTTTGCCAATGCTCTGGAATTCAAACCACAGGAAACTCTTCCTGTCCGGCGCATTCACGAAATTGACAGTCTGATCAGGCAAAAAATAAGACAGGCCCAAATTGAAAAAGAATACCAGGCTGCCGTGCAGCAGGGAAAACAATTCTATTCCCAAAAACAATATAAAAAAGCTTTGGCGCAGTTTAAAAAAGCCGATGAATTGAAACCCGGAGATACCTATTCTATAAAAATGATCCAAGGGATACAAACCACACTGGAAACCATTGCCCGTGCCAAAGCACTGCAACAAGCTTATGACCAAAGCAATACAATCGCCGACCAGTTAATGAAAGAACAAAAGTACGAACTGGCAAAGGCACAATATGAAAACAGTGAGACTATTAAACCGGATGAAAGTTATCCGAAAAAACAAATCGCAATCATAGATAAAATATTGGTACGGCTGGCCAAAGAACGGGAACAACGTTATGCAGCAGCTGTTTCATGCGGCGATAGTTTGTACAACAGGCACGAATATAAAAAAGCACTTGCCCGATACAAAGAAGCTGCCAGCATCAAACCAAACGAACCCTATCCGGGAGAACAAATCAGCGCCTGCAATACTTTTATTGCCCAGATTGTTGCCCAACAAACCCGGCAGTACAAACAAGCTATTGCCGAAGCTGACAGATTGTATGCCGCCAAAATTTACGACAAAGCCATACAGGCATACCAAAAAGCGGAAAAAGCCAAACCCGATGAAACATACCCTGCCACAATGATCAGGAAGATCATGGATTACATTCGCAAAAATGCCATTGTCGACCTGCTCAGGGGGAAAACGGTTTTACAGGCCAACCAATTGAAAAAATTAAACTTCAAGGCGGTACCCATCTATGTCAGAAAAAGTAATTACATTTATATTAAGGTACACAACATCACCGGAAAAACGTTTCGTATTCTTTTTACTTACGGTAAAGGCCAGGCCAAAAACGGAGGATTTGTGATACAGGTACCCCCCGGCAAACTCGACCAGGAATTCATTGTCAGGGTGGGAAGTCAATACAAATGGTTTTCTGACAACAACGACTGGATCGGCATCTATCCGGAAAACAATCCCATCGAAATCAGTCTGGTACGCATTTCGAAAAGCGAGTGAAAAAAATCAGACCCCCGTTCCCGGAAACAACCAGATCAACACCACAATAACTACCAACGCAGGGAGCATATTGATGACTTTTATTTTTTTTATCCCTAAAATATCAATACCCAGTCCGAGAAGTAAAATACCACCTACGGCAGAGAGCTCGGTAATCATTACAGCCGGAAAGAAATTTCCCAGCCAAATAGCCAGCAATGTGATACCACCCTGATAAATCAGTAACGGAATAGCAGAAAACAAAACCCCTATTCCTAAGCCCGAAGCGAGGGCAATGGATGAAACGCCATCCATAAGTGATTTAACATAAAGCAGATGAGGGTTACCGGTCATTCCTTCTTCTATAGCACCGAGTATTGTAAGGGAGCCCATGCAGTATAGCAAAAAGGCTGTTAACAGCCCGTCGGAAAAACGCTCGTGGGTACTTTTGAAACGTTTTTTTATTTTATCCGCCAGTTTCTCCAGTCCGCGATCGAGGTGAAGACTTTCACCAATAACCGCACCGATGATCAGGCTGAAGACCATTTGCAAAACATGTGTTGATTTCATGGCCATGGTAAAACCAAGATAAAGGGTAAATAGTCCGATAACCTGAAAAAATATCTTGATGAACCGCTCGGGCAATCGGCTTTTAAACAATAGTCCTATCAAACTGCCGGCTATCACCGCTGCTACATTTACCAATGTCCCTGTCATATTTCTTATCTCACCATTAAAATCCCGAAAAATTAAGAAACAGATTCCATCAAACGTTTAAAGTCACCACTCTTTGGAAACTGATAAACACGCAAACCAAATTGGGGCAAAACAGCCAATATCAAATCAAAAATATCAGCCTGAATATCTTCATATGCAGCCCAGTCGGTGGTTTTAGTAAAAACATACACTTCAATGGGAATACCTTTTTCGGTAGGAGACAACTGCCGTACCAAAAAAGTCATGTCATTACGAATATCATCGCGGTTACTGAGGTAGGCTTTCAGATAAGCCCTGAAAATACCGAGATTGGTTTGCCGGCGGCCATTGACCACCACCTCCGGGTCCACATTATACTTTTTATTGTATGCCTCAATTTCTTTTTCCTTTTTTTCGAGATAGGGTTTCAGTATTTTAATTTTCCGGAACGCCTGCAGTTCTTCCTCTGTCACAAAATGAATACTGTCCATATCAATGTAAACTGCCCGTTTGATACGTCTTCCCCCCGACTCTTCCATGCCCCGCCAGTTTTGAAACGAATTGCTCACCAGGCTGTAAGTCGGAATAGTAACAATGGTCTTGTCCCAATTTTGTACTTTCACGGGTGTCA
>JALUYM010000174.1 GCA_027018745.1 Bacteroidales bacterium
ATGCTGCCAATCAACAACTTCAGGCTGCCGAACAACAGCTCAGGGCAGCCAATCAGCAACTTAAAGCGGCGGAAGAACAGGCATTACGGGCAAAAGAGAATTTCAAACGGTCGTCATTGTTAAGAAATGCCATCCTCGAAAGCCCCCAAAAAATCATTGTTTTTGCCCTCGACAAAAATTATCGCTACCTCGATTTTACCACTTCGCACAAACAAACCATGAAACAGATATGGGGCGTTGACATCCGTATCGGTGACAACATGCTCGGTTTCATTAAAAACGCAAAAGACAGGGCAAAGGCAAAAGCCAATTTCGACCGTGCCCTGAAAGGGGAATATTTTGTGTTGCAGGAAGAATACGGTGATGAACACCTCCGGCGGACTTTTTACGAAGACCACTACAGCCCCGTTTACGATTATGAAAAAAACGAAATCATCGGCCTTTCCGTTTATGTGGTGGAGATTACACAAATCAAAGAAGCCGAACGGAAACTTTACGAACAGTTTTCAAAATATTCGGCCCTCAATAAAAAGTATAAATCACAGAACGAAACATTAAATGCGCTAAACCAGCAGTTGCGGGCTGCCGACCTCCAGCTCCGTGCCGTCAACAGGCAATTGGCCAAAAGGGAAGAAATTTTGGTAGAAGCCCAAAAAATTGCCCATCTCGGCCACTGGGAACTGGACCTCACCAACGAAAAACTGTATTGGTCCGATGAAACATACCGCATTTTCGGCTTAAAGCCCCAGGAAACAGAGACCAGTTACCAGGCCTTTCTCGAATTTGTCCACCCCGACGACAGGAAAAAAGTAGACACAGCCTATAAACACGCTTTAAAAAACAAAACCGATTATGAAGTTGAGCACCGGATCCAGTTAAAAACGGGTGAGATAAAGTATGTTATTGAAAAATGCCATACCCATTATGCCGATTCGGGAGAACCCACCCACAGCATTGGCACCATTTTGGACATCACACGACAAAAGCAAGCCGAAACGGCCTTGCGTGAGTCTATGGAACAGTACCGAAACATTTTTAATTCCACCACCGATGCCATGTTGATTTTTGACATGGAAGGAAAAATCGTGGAAGCCAATCCGCAGGCATGCAAATTATACGGCCACACTTACAATGAAATACGCCGAATGCACGGAAAAGAATTGATACACAAAGACTACCAATTCCTTTTTGAAGAATTTACAGGGCAACTTGAAAAAAAAGGTGAATTTCAATCCGAATCGGTGGAGGTACGCATTGGGGACAAACTCCTGCATGCAGATATCAGGGCAAAGTTATTCAAAATAAAAGGGGTTCCCCACATCCTGGCCCTGGTACGCGATATTACCGCACGCAAAAAAGCAGAAGCCGGGCTCATCAGGCTTTCCACAGCCGTTCAGCAAAGCCCGGTTATCATCATTATTACCGGTCCGGACGGAAAACTGCAATACGCCAATCCCCGGTTTGAAGAAGTTACCGGGTACAATGCCCGGGAGGTTTCCGGAAAACATGTGGAATTTCTCGGAAAAGGCACACAACCTGTCGAAATGGTACGGGACATGTGGGAAACCATTTCCGCCGGAAAAGTATGGCACGGCGAGTTCCTCAACAAAAAGAAAAACGGGGAACCCTACTGGGAATCAGCTTCCATATCCCCCGTTTTTGGCCCGGGCGGAAACATTACCAATTTTGTAAAAGTAGCTGAAGACGTAACCGACCGCAAGCGTAAAGAACAAATACAAAAGATACTCCACAACATTTCCAATGCGGTCATCACTTCCATCGACCTGCACGATTTTGCGCGTATTGTGCAAAAAGAGCTGGGCGCGGTTATAGATACCACAAACTTTTACATAGCTTTATATAACAAGGAGACCAACCATTTCAGCTTTGTTTTTCAGCAAGACGAAAAGGACCATTTCGAAAGCCTTCCTGCCGACAAAACACTGACCGGCTATGTTTTTAAGACACGCAAGCCTTTGCTGGCCACGCCACCCGTTATGGAAGAGCTGGAAAACTCCGGAGAAATCGGTCTTTACGGCGCCCCCTCCAAAAGCTGGCTGGGCATCCCGCTCCTAATGGACAAAAAAGCCATTGGTGTGTTTGCCGTCCAGAGTTATACCGATGAGAACACCTTCAAGGCTGCAGACATTGAAATACTGGAAATCATTTCGCATCAAATCAGCATTTCAATAAACCGGAAACAAAAAGAAGAAGAGTTGAAAACGGCGCTGGAAAGGGCACAGGAAAGTGACCGGCTGAAAAGCGCTTTTCTGGCCAATATGTCGCACGAGATACGCACGCCCATGAACGGTATTCTGGGTTTTATCAACCTGCTGAACGATCCCGGGCTCAGCCTTACGGAAAGGGAAAGGTATACCGCCGTTGTGAACAAAAGCGGCGAACGGCTGCTGGACACCATTAACGATTTGATCGATATTTCCAAAATAGAAGCAGGACAGGTGGAAATCATTAAAAAAGAGGTTTCGGTAAACCACCTGATGGAAGAACTTCTTGCTTTTTTTTCGCTTGAAGCCAAATCGAAAG
>JALUYM010000175.1 GCA_027018745.1 Bacteroidales bacterium
TCAGGCATCAACAACTTCTGACTTCCCACTTCTGACTTCCTACTTCCGACTTCCCACTTCCGACTTCTGACTTCCAAAACCACCATTTTAGGGGCAGTTCACCGATAAATCCCGCCTGTCTGCCGAAAAAAAGTTTTCAACACCTGTATCCCAGGCTACTTTTGCTTCGTCAAATTTAAAAAACAACACAAAATGCACAGCGTTATCCGTTTTTTTCTATCAATAAAAAAGCATAAATCATATTTTTTTAAAAGCTTGTTTCTCCTAATGATGTGGGGGTTCAGCAGTTCGTTGTTGGCACAGGGAAACATTGAAATTTCCGGACAGATTAAAGGGGCGGAAACCGGTAAAAATTTAATGTATTGCTCGGTAGCAGTTTTAAATGTGTCCGACAGTCTGGTAACAGGAGGTATTACCAACGATAGGGGTTATTTTAACATTCCGGTGAAACCCGGTCGCTATAATCTGGTATTCAGATATGTGGGTTATGTACCGGATACTGTGGCCCTCGGACAGGTGAACAAAAGCAAATTTTTGGGTATTTATAAAATGAAAAGAGACCTGCAATCGCTCAACGAGGTAGAAGTAAAGGCAAGCAGCCGTGAAAGCAGCATTGACAAGGATATACAAATTGTTACGGAGGCCATGTGCAAAAGGGCTGTCGATGCCATGGACGTGTTGGGAAAAGTTCCGGGATTAAGTTACGATCGTTACAACAACACGATCTCAGTTGACAATTCAAGCAACGTGGTCTTTTTGGTTGATGGTGTTGAGAAAAACCAGGAATACATAAAAAGTCTTTCGCCCGAGAGGCTGAAAAAAATTGAAGTGATCCGCAATCCCGGCGGCAGGTACGGCCTGGAGGGGTATTCGGCCATCATCAACATTATTTTGAGAAAAGATTATACCGGTCAGGATTTGTTTGCCAACGACCAGTTGCTTTTCGACCCGGACCAAAAAAACAAAAGCTACCTGTTTCCGAGAAACGACTTCAACATTAACTACAATTACTCCTTCAAAAAGTTAAACTTGTATGCAGGCATCACCAATGGCCTTAAAAGGTTTGCCCTGAAAACCGACAACGAAACCCTTTACGGCACCGGCAGGGAAATTACGGAAACCCCGCCAAAAGGTGAAGCCAACCTGTTTGTTCGAGGCTTGGAAACCAGTTACATGCTGGGGGCCGACTATTACATCAACCCGAGGAATACCCTCAGTTTTGAAACCGACCTTTCTAATTTTCCTGTTCCACACGAAAAAACCGACCGGACCTTTCAAACCGATGTTTTTAATGAAGGGGAACCAACAAACAGTTTTCAGTACAAAACCGCACTGGACAATCAATACAATAATTTTTACAGCTCTCTGTTTTATGTGGGAAAACTTACCAACAAAGACCGGATTGATGCCAGTTTCAATTACAGCTATTATCACGAAAATAACAAGAACCAAACCACTTACGAAAATGTAAACTGGCGCAACGAACAGGGAACCAACCGAAAGAATTTCACCAAACTGAACATTGAATACACCCATACGTTTAACAAAAAGGTAAGCCTGCAGGCCGGGTACGACAATACCTGGAAAAAACTGGACAACCGTTTTGAGGTAACTGAAAACAATCCCGCCGGCGATACATCCTATCTTTTTGAACAAACCGAAACAAGGAACAATCTTTACGGATACCTGTCGTGGATGGCAAGTAATAAAATCGGTTTAAAAATTGGTCTGGCAGCCGAATACAGTCATCCGGTAACATCAGATCAAAGTCACAAATATTTTATTTACCAGCCTTTTTTAGACTTTAAGTATAATGTCAGCAAAAAATTAAGCCTGAAATTCATGTACCGTTCCGATGCCAATTATCCCACCATCGACCAGACCAATCCTTTTCCTTCACAACTTGACCCGACGACCATAAGCACCGGAAACCCGAATTTACGTCCTTCGGTTATCAACAAAATATCGCTCAGGCTCAGCATAAAACAGGGGTTGTTTTCCATTGAACCGTACTACCACTTTTCCAATAACTATATTTCACAATCGGGGTATTTACGCCCGGATGGCCTTTTCGAGTATACTTACAGCAATATTGGTCATTTTGAGGATATGGGTATTCAAACCAATTTCAACATTCATTTCGGCAAACGGTTTATGTGGCAAAACAGCTTTAAGGTTTACCACAGCAAAATGATAAACAACAATAACGAAAATAGTTTTTATGATTGGTATGCCGACTCACAACTTATTTTCGCAGGGCTGAAAAACAACGGGGTTGTGGTTTTAAATTATCACCGGGCCATGGGCAGGAACATCAATGCGCTGGGCTATTCACGCAACAACAACGATTATTGGCTGGTTCTGGTACAGCAACCTTTTCTGAAAAACCGGCTGACAGCCATGGTGGGTTATGTGTTACCGGTAAACTGGGGGGTAAATTATATACAGGAGAGATATGTAAAAACCAATGGATATGAAAAATACACGCACACCAACATAAACCTGTTAAAAAATTTATTCATTATACGGATTTCCTACCGTTTCAACAAAGGGAAAGTAATAAAATCAGCCAAACACATAAAACCTGAAAAAGAGAACCAGGGCAATGGAATTTTCTAACCTACGCTTTTTTCAGCGTAAACGAAAAGGTAGTGCCTTTGCCCGGCTTGCTGCGAACGGAAATACTTTGGCGGTGTGCTTCAATAATATGTTTTACGATGGCCAGCCCCAGGCCGGTACCTCCTTTTTCGCGCGAACGGCTTTTATCTACCCGGTAAAAACGTTCAAAGATCCGGGGCAGGTTCTCTTCTGAGATACCAATACCGTTATCGCTAACTTCAACGAGAATGTTGTCGTGAAAATCGTAAAAAGAAATGGTAATACGACCGCCTTCTGTTCGTCCGTAATTGATGGCGTTGTCCACGAGGTTGATGAGCACCTGCCGGATGCGTAATTTGTCTGCCAAAACCTTTACTTTGCTGTTCTCTGGTTCTTTAACAACAATTTCTGCCTTGTTTTTTTCTGCTTTAACTTCAAGGAAATCAATAATTTCACGGCAAAGTTCATTGATGTTAAAAACTGTTTCGTTCAGGGTCATAATTCCTGATTCAAATTTTGAGATTTCCTCAAGATCCTGGACAACAGCAATCATTCTGTCCACGCTTTTCGCCGTCTTTTCAAGAAACTTTTTGTTGACAGATTTATCTTTTATGCCACCATCGAGCAGGGTGAGGATATAACCCTGGATATTAAAAATAGGCGTTTTTAATTCGTGGGAAACATTGCCAAGAAATTCCCTCCGATAGTCAGCCATTTTTTGTAACTCATCAATTTTCTGCTGTTGTTTGTCATGCCATTCCAATACCACCTGATTTACCATTCCGAGAAGGTCATCTGCTTTTTTGTCTTCGCTTTGTCCGCGTTTCACGTCGTGCCATTTTCCAATGGTTTTATAAATGATTTTAAGCCGGTCGTAAATAAACCTGTTTAAAGAAAAGTATACTGTAACATAGGTGGTTACAAAAATCAGTAATGTCCCTGCAGTAAATTGCCCCCAGTGAAAGGCTGTTCCCGTAAAGGAGAGTACGAGATAAAAGAAAATAAATACCAGCGTAATAATACCGGCATTCAGCATGGCCACATGACGGGGAGCGTTTTTCATGGATTAATCTGCAAATTTATAACCGACACCTTTGACGGTTTTGATGTTATCAATGCCGATTTTTTCCCGGATTTTCCGGATATGGACATCAATTGTCCGGTTACCAACGATTACCTCATCCCCCCATATTTCGTGAAAAATCTCATTACGGCGAAACACTTTATTCGGTTTGGAGGCGAGTAAATAAAGCACATCGAATTCTTTTCGCGGCAGCGTTAAGGTTTTACCCTCTTTGATAACCACAAAATGCAACGGGTCGATGGTAATGCCTGCACAACTGATCACATTCGTTTTATTATTCGTTTTTTTTGACCGGCGCAAAAGGGCAACAATGCGTTTTACCAGCACTTTGGGTTTGACAGGTTTGGTAACGTAATCATCGGCCCCGGCCTCAAAGCCGGCAATTTGGGAATAGTCTTCAGACCTGGCTGTCAGAAAAACGATGAGGGTATTATCCAATTCGGGCATTTTTCTTATGTGTTCCACCGCTGTCATGCCATCCATTTTAGGCATCATGATGTCCATTAGGATCAAATGAGGAAGTTCTTTTCTTGCTTTTTCTATGGCTTCTGTACCATCGAAAGCTGTTGATACCTGAAAGCCTTCTTTTTTCAGGTTGTATGTTAGAAATTCGATGATGTCTTCTTCATCATCAACCAAAAGGATTTTATAGTCACTGAAGTTTGGGTGGTCTTTTTTCATTTTATACCAAAAAAGTATTGCGAAGATGAGTAAATTATTACAGAATCTTGGCAGATAGAATATTAAGTTTTAGTTAATTTTTGTGGCGAAGTTACAAAAGAACAGGAAATGCTTCCTGTTCTTTTTTGTAACCTGATTTTATTTACGATAGAAGGTGGGTTTAAAAGTAAACATCAGCCATCCCCAATTGTTTGTGTTTTGATAATTGCCGCCTTTGATTTCCTGCAGTGTCTGGGTAGCCAACATTTGCGAGTAGCCGCCGCTTATCATCATACTGGCCGATATTTTGTAGCCAACTGAAAAGTCAATTTCTGTGCCTAAATTGTTTTTAAAATTTTTCCACGAACCATTGGTTTGCCTGACAGAAAATTTTGCTGCCGTGAGGTAATAATGTGGTATTAACTTGAAAGTAACCTTGTTAATTTTCAGTATCAGGGGCAGGTTTATGTCAAATAAACCATTATTGTACATGTAACTTCCGACATAAAAATAATCCATCCAACCGTTAAATTTATGGTTTGTTCCATATAATGGTTTAAATGAATTATCAGTTTTGCCCAAGGCCTGGTTTTTCGATGATGTTCCGGAAAGATATTCGCCACCCAGTCCGAAGGTAAAGTTTGCTGGCAACGTATAGGAGGCATTTGCCGAAAAGTAGTATGCGGACAAATGATAGTCAAATTTGTTTTTACCACCTTGGTAATAAAGGGAAGTATTAAAGTTTAGCCCGCTTTTTTTGTATGTTAGCCTGCCGCCAATGGTTTGGCTGTAAACAACTTTTTGTGTGTTATCGGCTTCTGTATAAGGCATACCATTGTTTAACATAAGCAGGCTCAGCCCAACCTTTTTAAATTGCCCGTGGTACCAAATATATTGGAAAGTACGGTAACTGTTAACGAGATAGTTTGTTTTAAAAAGAGTTGCTTTGCCGGCATTATAGGCAAAACCAACATCTAATTTTGTCGATTTATTGGGATGGTATTTAAGAATAGCTGCATCATGACTGCGTGCCTGTTGTGCCCATCCAACACTTCCAAAAATTCTTTGGTCGTCATACGAAATTTCCTGCCGGCCTATTTTCAGGGAAAGTTTGTTACTAAAGATTACTTCGCCCCAAGCCTGGTGAATAGATAGACCATTTACATCTGATTTGTTTAATTGAGGAACATCTCCCCATATACGTACATCCTGAAGTACCAGGCCGAACTTAAAATATTTATTGCTGTAAAAAGCATTGAACCGGGTACGTTGGGAAATAAAATTAGCTGCTTTATTTCCATCAGGGGTAAGTGTTTTATATCCATGACGATATTCGTATCTCGGACGTATTTCGCCGGAAAGGATTACTGATTGTGCATAACTGCTTTGTCCCGAAAAGAAAATAAAGGCAAATGCAACAACAAAAAAATTAAAAAGTTTTTTCATACTCATATTTTTTATAGAATTGAATTAAAATATTTTAATACATACAAAAGGTTTAAATCGGGTTTTGTTTTTATACCTGTTTCCACCGCTTCCTGTTTGGATGCAGCCTGGCGAAATGTCTGTTGCTTTATTTTACTTCTCCGCATCTCCGCCTGTAAACAATGTGGCTTCTTTTGATGTATGCAATGGGGATGCTCCAGATATGGACGAGCCGTGTAAAAGGCCAGACCCCGAATGCCAGAAATGCCAGGATAATATGGATTTTGTAAGTTAAAGGAACATGCAACATTAATTTTGGGTCGGGGGAGAAAATAAACAGGCTGCGGAACCATGGTGAAATGGTGCTGCGATATTCAAAATGCCCAAAATATAGATTATAAAAAAGAGTGTTATAGATGCCAAAGCCTACAATAAGAAATAACAGCACGATAATAAATTTGTCGCCAAAACTGCTGGTAACAGAAACACGCTTGTTGCCATAGCGCCGGATAAGCAGTAAAAATATACCGATGACTGTAATTGTTCCTGCCGTTCCACCAATGTATATGGCCATGTTATGGTACAAAGTATAATTAATGCCAATAGCTGATATAAATGTTTTGGGTATCAGCAGCCCTAAAACATGACCGAAGAAAACAAAAATAATTCCGTAATGGAATAATAAACTTCCCCAGCGTAATGTTTTATTTTCAAGGATTTCCGATGACCTTGAGGACCAGTTCATCTGGTCGGTACTATAACGATAGATATGTCCTACGATAGTTATGGCTATCATCATGTAGGGAAATATTACCCAAAGAAATTGATTCCAGTAACTCATAATAAAACTTCTTTTAAGATAAAATGATCAATAATGATTAAAAGCCCTTTTAATAATGCGGCATAAGGGCTGTTTTCTCCTGCCAGCACTCGTTGGGTTTGTTCTATTGTATCGCGAAAACGACTTAACAAATCAATGCTTATTTTTTCATCAACATGCGAAACAAATTCTAATAAAAGCGGAAGATAATCAGGCAATTCATTGGACTCTAATTCAAAACCGGCAAACTTGTATATTTCTTTAAGTTCAGCCAAAGCTTGTCCCCGTTTTTTCTCATCTCCCAATTTTGAATAAGTCAGGTACAGATTGGCTTTTTCGTTAAAGTCAAATGTTTGTACATAATTTTCCTGAAGAATGTCGAGGGTTGATCCCCGGAAATAATCTCCAAAAGCATTCAGATTTTCCACTATTTCCTGATTTTTGACATGGGAAAGATAGGGTTGCCACTCCAGAGAATAAATTTCCTCATCCGGATATTGCAACAGCAAAGAAACCAACTTTAATAATTCTCTAATTTCCATTCTGTTTATTTCTGATTATGTGGTTCAGGTAAACAAGAGTCGCAAGCTGCTGTATATTCAAAACCTGTCATTCCCTGATCGTTGTACAAGTTTTCATATTTTTCCTTATGGGAAGAGGGAATTACAAAACGGTCTTCGTATTTGGCAATGGCCAGTAAACGGTACATTTTTTCGATGGTTAATGCATCAATACCGGCGTTTTCCAATAATTTATCGTCGAACGGGTTGCCGGTGTCTTTTGAACGCATGTACTGACGCATCAGTACCATTTTCTTTAAAACATCCCTAATAACTTTTTCGTTACCACCGGTTAACAAATTGGCCAGGTATTGAATAGGGATTCTCATTTGATCAATGGCGGGAAAAATCTCATTAATATTTGTTGCCGACACGTTTCCTTCAAACAGTTTTAAGACAGGGCTCAAAGGTGGAACATACCAAATCATCGGGAGGGTCCTGTATTCCGGATGCAATGGTAATGCGATGCCCTGCTCGATGGCTAATTGATAGATGGGTGATTTTTGCGCAGCTTCAATCCAGTCATCAGAAATACCATCTTTTTGTGCCTGTTGAATTACTTCCGGGTCGTTAGGGTCTAAAAACAGGCCCAACTGTGCGTGATATAATTCTTTTTCATCGGGAGTAGAAGCTGTTTCTTTAACACGGTCGGCGTCGTAAAGTAATATTCCGATATATCTGATTCTGCCCACGCAGGTTTCGGAACACACCGTTGGCAAACCGGCTTCTATTCGCGGGAAACATAAAGTACATTTTTCTGCTTTGTGTGTTTTCCAGTTAAAGTACACCTTTTTATAAGGACAGGAAGATACACAAAAGCGCCAGCCGCGGCAGGCTTCCTGGTCTACCAGAACAATCCCATCTTCGTCTCGTTTGTAAATGGCCCCTGAAGGACAGGATGCCACACATGCGGGATTTAGGCAATGTTCACATATACGTGGCAGGTACATCATAAAAGCCTCTTCAAACTCCATTTTTATTTCCTTTTCCAGTTTTTGGAGGTTGGGGTCTAAATGACCCGTTTCTTTTGAACCGGCCAAATCATCTTCCCAGTTAGGGCCCCATGTGATTTCCATGTCCTCGCCCGTAATTTGTGATTTGGGCATTGCCATGGGTTGGGATTCTCCGGCCGGACTATTAATTAGTGTTTCATAATCATAAGTCCAGGGTTCATAATATTTATCCAAAGAAGGCAGGTTGGGATTATGAAAAATATTTAAATATTCCCAAAATCTGTTTCCGGACTTTAACTGTAATTTTCCTTTCTGTAATTTCCAGCCTCCTTTATTTTTATCCTGATTTTCCCATTCTTTTGGAAAACCGATTCCCGGTTTTGTTTCTACATTGTTGAACCACATGTATTCGGCACCCGGACGGTTTGTCCAGGTGTTTTTGCACGTTACACTACAAGTATGGCATCCAATACATTTATCAAGGTTCATAACCATTGCTACTTGTGCTTTAATCTTCATGCCAAATCACTTTTTTTAGTTTTCTAATAAATACTTTTATATCTCTTTGATTCCCTGTGGGTCCGTAATAGTTAAACCCGTAACTCAGTTGTGCATAACCGCCAACATAATGGGTAGGCTTCACGTGTACTTTGGTCGGGCTGTTGTGTGTCCCTCCGGAAAGATGGGTAATCTCTGAATGGGGGGTATAAATGGTACGGTCCTGGGCATGGTACATGTAAGTTGAGCCTCGGGGCATACGATGGGAAACGACTGCCCGGGCAACAACAACACCATTTCTGTTGAACATTTCAATCCAGTCGTTATCGCGGACATCAATTTGTTCAGCATCCTTGTCATTCAGCCAAATAGTTTGTCCGCCCCGGAAAAGGGTCAGCATTCTTTCATTATCATAAAACATACTGTGAATGTTCCATTTGCCGTGCGGGGTCATGTATTTTAACCCTATAGTTTTTCCTGACTCGTCAGGTATCCGGTCTGTTTTAGGATAAAAAGCTTTTGTGTGAAGTGTCGGCTTGTAAACCGGTAATGCTTCTCCGTATTCCAGGAAAGTTTCATGATCAATAAGAAATTGCTGCCGGCCTGTCAGCGTCCTGAAAGGCACTGAAAGGTCAATGTTGTTTAAAAATGGAGAATACCGTCCATTTTTATTGTTTCCTGTAAATACGGGAGTGGAAATTGCTTCTTTGGGTTGGGCTGTAATATTTTTTAAAGTAAAATGTTCTGCTTTTCTGTCTGCGGCAAAATCTTTAACAGGCATTCCCGTTTTGTTTTCCTCCGCCTGCCAGGCTTTCATGGCGACACTTCCATTGGTTGAGCTGGATAATGTTAACATGGTATCGGCCATTTTATCGGCATCTTCCAAATTAGGCAGCCCTTTGTTAAACCCTGTTTTATGGACACCTACTAAACTTTTTAGCTTATCATATTCTTCTTTTCCCGACCAGGAAACGCCATCAGCGCCAATTGGATTTTGTTCTGCCAAAGGTCCCAGGGAAACAAACTTATCGTAAACATGGGTATAATCCCTTTCGACAACAACAAGTTTAGGCATTGTTTTTCCGGGGACAGGTTCTGTTTCCCCTTTGCTCCAATCTTTGATTTTACCAAAAGGCTGTGCTATTTCCCCCTGAGAATCATGTAATAGAGGGGCTGCAACTAAGTCGTGTTGTACATCCGGCAAATAAATTTTTGCTTTTTCAGAAAAAATCTTGGCCAGTGTTTTAAATATATTCCAATCGGGTTTTGCTTCCCAGGGTGGAGAAATAGCAGGATTAAACGGATGTACATACGGGTGCATGTCCGTACTGCTGATATCGGTCTTTTCGTACCATGTTGCAGCAGGTAATACAATATCAGAATAAAGGGCGGTTCCGGACATCCTAAATTCAAGGTTCACCATCAGGTCTAACTTCCCTTCAGGAGACTCATCGCGCCATTTAACTTCTTTTGTTTTGCCGGCTGCGTTTGATTCAGAAGCCAGAACACCCTGATGAGTACCCAGTAAATGTTTCAGGAAATACTCGTGCCCTTTACCAGAACTGGAAATCAGGTTGGCGCGCCAAACGAATAAAGTACGCGGAAAGTTAACCGGATTGTCCGGATCTTCTAAACAAAACTCCAGTTTTTTATCTTTCAGCTCTTTCACAACATGCTGAATAATTTCCTCATTGTTTTTAGCTCCTGCTTTTCTTGCTTCTTCCGCCAGTTTTAATGAGTTTTTGTTAAACTGAGGATAGGAAGCAGACCAACCAAGGCGAACAGAAAGCACATTGTAATCAGCAGGATGTTCGTATCTTGGCTTGTCAACAGTAGGGGAACATAATTCGCTCATGGGGATTTCTTCATACCTGAATTGGTCTGTGCCAAAATAAAAGTATGAGGTCGCATTTTGTAAACGAGGAGGTAAAGACCAGTCTTTGGCAAATGCCAGTGTTCCCCATCCTTCAAAAGGACGGACTTTTTCCTGGCCCACATAATGTGCCCATCCGCCACCCCTGACACCTTCTGAACCGGTTAGTAAAACCAGGTTTAAGATAGTCCGGTAATTGATATCGGCATGAAACCAGTGGTTGATTCCACCACCCATAAGGATCATGGAACGGCCTTTTGTTTCAATGGCATTTTGCGCAAATTCACGTGCAATTTTAATAACCTGATTTGCTTTAATACCGGTAAATTCTTCTTGCCATGCAGGAGTATAAGGTTGCGGGTCTTCGTAGTTTTCAGGATAATTTTTTTGGTCAGGTGCCCGGGAAATACCATAATTTGCCAGCAGGACGTCAAAAACCATTGTAACAAAACAAGATTCCCCGTTAATTTTAATTTCTTTTACCGGGATGTCGCGATGTAAAACTGTCCGTTTTTCATCGTCAAAATAAGGAAGGTTTATGGTTAACATTTTGTCTTCGCTACCCAGGAAGGTTAGTTTGGGATCAAATTCTTTTCCGGATTCGTCCACCATTTCCAGATTCCAGTTCTTTTTACCTTCCCAACGGTGGCCAATGCTTCCGTTTGGAATTACCATTTTGTTGGTTTTTTCATCCATAACAACCATTTTCCATTCTCCGTTTTCAACGGGCGAGTTAATATCAGAAGCTCTCAGAAAACGGTCAACAGTATATCCTTCTTTTTGTTGTTTTAATAAAACCAAAAAGGGTAAGTCGGTAAATTTTTTGGCGTAATGATAAAAATAGTCTGTTTTGTTGTCTACATAAAATTCTTTAAGAATTACGTGTGTCATGGCTTGTGCCAATGCTCCGTCGGCGCCCGGATTAACGGCCAGCCATTCATCGGCAAATTTTACGGATTCTGCATAATCGGGACTAATGGAAATAATTTTTGTTCCTTTGTAGCGCACCTCTGTCATAAAATGGGCATCGGGAGTACGTGTTAAAGGAATATTGGTTCCCCAGATAATAATATATCCGGCATTATACCAGTCGCCACTCTCGGGGACATCTGTCTGCTCGCCCCATATTTGCGGTGAGGCGGGAGGAAGGTCGGCATACCAGTCGTAAAAACTAAGCATGGAACCTCCCATTAGGCTCAGAAACCGTGAGCCGGCGGCATAACTCACCATGGACATGGCAGGGATAGGGGTAAACCCTGTTATTCGGTCCGGTCCATATTTTTTTATGGTATAAATTAGTTGTGCAGTAATAATTTCGTTTGCCTCTTTCCATGAAGTCCTTACCAAACCACCTTTTCCACGGGCTTTTTTGTAAGCTTTTGATTTTTCAGGATCTTCGGCAATCAGCTTCCATGCTTTCACCGGGTCGTTGGTTTGTTTTAGTGCTTCTCTCCAGAAATGAAGCAGTATTCCTCTTACATAAGGATATTTTACGCGCAAGGGGCTGTAGGTGTACCACGAAAAAGAAGCCCCCCTCGGGCAGCCGCGTGGTTCATATTCAGGCATGTCCGGGCCGGTTGTGGGATAGTCAGTGGCCTGGTTTTCCCAAGTGATGATGCCGTTTTTAACAAATACTTTCCAACTGCATGACCCTGTACAGTTTACCCCGTGGGTTGTGCGGACAACTTTATCGTACTGCCATCTGCGCCGATAGAAATCTTCCCATTCCCTTCCCTGGGAATTCAGTTCGCTCCAGCCATCCGAATATTTTTCCCGTACTTTAAAAAAACGCATTTTTTTAAATATGAATGATGCTTTCTTGTTCATAGCCTGCTTGCTTTTTTAAATATATTTTACTTTTTTCATTTTAATATAGGTTTATGCCTGGGTTTAAGCCAATTGCTTTTTGCTATGTGCTTTTAACAAGATAAATGACATGATAATGGAAATTACAGCCAGAATTACGTAAACAATAAAGCCTTTGGCGTATCCTGCAATACCATAATGATCAACAAAAATCCCCAGGATGGGAGGAACGGCAAATCCACCGAAAGCACCTAATCCCCCAACCCATCCTGCCGCACCGCCGGTGGCTTTGGGAACATATTTTGGTACCAGTTTGAAAACGGCGGCATTTCCCACGCCCATCCCGGCACCAATAATTATCTCACCCAACAGGGAAAGCCAGAAAACATGAGTAAAAAATAAAATAATAGCACCGAGCAGTACTGTAAAATAACTTAAAATGGCAATGCGTTCCCCGCCAAATCTATCGCTGATGTGTCCACCCCAAACGCGAATTACAGAAGCTAATAGAGAAAATCCAAAGGCCATTAATAATGCTGCTTCCCTTAAATCAAAATGATAATTTTTAACCCAGTAAACAGGAAACCATCCGGTAAGCGCCAGAAAGCCGCCGAAAGAGGTAAAATAAAGTAATACCAGTCCCCAGGTACTCGGTATTTTGGCTGAAATTTTTAACGATTCAACGGTACTTCCGGAAGGAATAAGTTCCTGCCCCAGTTCCGTTGAAACTTTTTTTGCCTCTTCATGTTTAATTCCTTTTCTGATTAACTGAAAATAATAAGCATCGTGAACGAAGACAATGTAAATTACCGTACCTATTAAAAGAAAACCAAACCAAAGCACATAAGAAATCGGCAAACCGAATGCACGTAAAGCAAAGGGTAAAATGATGCCAAAAATACCAGGAGCCGTGTTTCCAATACCAGCATAGGTGCCCAGTGCTACGCCTTGTTTCTTTTGCGGAAACCAATAGGATGTTTGGGCAATTCCCACAGAGAAAGTGGCAATCCCACTACCGCTTAATATGCCAAACAAAACAATTAGCCAATACATGTCTTTTGAAAGGTGGTTGGGATAATATAATAACAAAAGGATGGATAAACCTGCCATACCGATAACAGCCAATATCAGCAAAACGTACAACGGTTTTTTCCCGCCAACTTTGTCAACCCATGCAGCAAAAGGAATACGCAACAACGATCCGGAAAGGTTTGGTGCTGCTACCAGCAAACCTACCAGAAAACCCGAAATTCCCAAAACCTCTTTCAGCTTACTGGCTACCGGGCCGTATAATGAAACAGCGGCAAAGCCGATAAAAAATCCAAAGGTGGCCATAATTAACCCTATACCCGGGTTTCCTTTTAAATGATACTTTTGCATCAAACTTGCCTTACTCATTTTTTCATTCTCTTCCATGTCTTATTATTTTTAGTTATTATTAAAATGGTGTTTTTCAAATTTGGTAATACTATTTAGGTACTTCTTTCCTTAATTAAAGGAAATTTATTTAACCTTAATCGTATCGGTTTTGTTTTTTTAAATTTTGCAGTACCCAAAAGTAATATAAATTTTTTTAATAATACCCTTCCCCCCGTTTTTCAGGCTACAAACCGGTTTTTTTAGTTGGAGTTTTTGCTCCTTGATTCGTCCCTGGATTTACCTCACAGAAAGTCAATAGTGTATGCTGATCATTTCCCAACATAAGTTTTGTCCTTGGAATCAGGAGTATTTTACTCAGCCAAAAAGCGGATGTTTCGTTGTATTCCCTTCAATCCGGTCCGTTCAATGGCAGTTCCTTTAAAAAGTTTTTGAAAGGCGGGTTTGTCCATGTTTTCCCAATCATCTTTTGTCATGCCTTTCAGGTCTTCCGAAGGTTGAAAA
>JALUYM010000176.1 GCA_027018745.1 Bacteroidales bacterium
CAACACCCTGCTGCCAGTTCAATTGCTTTTCCATAGTCTTAAATTTTTTGTAAAAATACAGAATTGGATTTTTGTTTGGGCCTGCGATGAAGAATAAATTCCGGACAAAAATCCTATCTTTACAAAAACGTTTTTAATGAAAACGATTTTATTTATTGGCGGATACGGTTCGCAGGGCGGCAAGGCCGAAACGTTGCGGCAGAAAAAGGGCTGGAACGTGCTTACTTTGCTGCCCGACTACGACCGCGGGCTTACGCAGTGGGTGGTTGCTGCCGCAAAAATCCTGGCCAACAACCCGGTGGACGAAATCCACGCCTCCTCCACCGGATCGCTGGTGGCTTGCCGGTTTCCACACAAAAAAGTGCTGTACAGTCCGGTCATCGATCCGTTCCGGCAGTTGCGGGAACCGCTCTTTTCAAAAAAGTTTCTCCGGGAAGCTTACGTGATTGAGCACTGCAAGCCCTGCACGCTCATTATCCCCGAAAACGATGAGGTTCTTTTCAACGACATCACGCTGGCCTTTTGCCGCAAAAACAACATCGAACCCATCATTTCGCCCAACGACGACCACCGGCTGACAAGGTATTTCGGGAATTTGTGAAGACCGGGGCCGGGAAAATGCTATGATTTACCCCGCGTTTTTAACGCTTAACTTCTTCAACGCCTAACTTTTCCCACCACAAAGAGCACCAAGTACAGCACAAAGGGACACAAAGGATTTTTGAAGGATATGCAATGCTAACCTCCATGCTGCTGGCCCTGATTTGAAATCCGCCCGGCCGGATTTCAAGTCCTCTGGCTCTTATACATTTGGGTTTGAAACCCGAAGGGGCGCAGGGATTTCGGGCAGGAAAACCCGAAAAAGCATCTGACTTCCGGGAGTTTTTATTGCTCTTCCTTTTTAATCGGGGCAAGTAAAAGATAAAATATCCACGCAAACCACGAAATAAAAAGCACGGCCAATATCCATGCTAATTTTTCACTGCCTGTTGTTTTCCTGGAACCGAGAATTGATATAATGGGCAACAACCAAACCAAGCCGATTACAACTAAAATTATTAAACTGGATAATATTGAATTTTCCATCTTATTTAGATTAAAATATTTAACAACAAACATTTACAGGCTTTGTATAAACCTGCATCTAGGAAAATTGGAACAACCGTAAAATTCCCCGTATTTCCCGTTTCTGACAACCAATTCCCCACCACAATCCGGACAAATTAATGCGTTGATTTTCCGGTTTCTTTCAAAATAACTTCGCCTTACATAATTTTTGTGTTCTTTGATTACTTTCCTGTCAATGACCCTGTACCTTCTGATTTGGTCAGCCACCTCAACCACCTGTTCTCCTGATAAAACAGGGGTTTTTACCTGCCTGATAGTTTTTATAAGCCTGTTTTTATAAACAACAGGGGTTTGGGTACAAACATTTTTTAGTGTTCCATCTCCGGCAAAAACGATAATAGAATAATAGTCAAGCTGTTTGTAACTTGCCAATACCCTTTTCAGAAAATAGATATGTGCCCGGTTTTGTTTTACAGGATTCCCGAATTTTATTTTCTTTTTGTAGAACGTTTGGGTCCAAAATTCTGAATTTTCGTTACCATGAATCCAACCACTGTAATTTTTGGTTTCAATGACAAAAATACCATACACCGAAAGCACCAAATGATCTATCTGAATGCTTCGGCCATTTACTTTTAAGTAAATATTGTTCAGCACAGTATATTCATTTTTATTCAGCCTTTGCAACTGCCTGGCAACGATCTTCTCCCCCACAGTGCCTTTATAGCCGGGCAAATACGACTGGTATAAAGTGGTTATGAGCAAAAAGGCGAGAGATATAAATACAAGAAAAGCCATACTTTCCATTACATAAATTTAGGGTTACAACAAATTATTTATACAACCCAATATACCCTTGCTGGTCGGGATTTGCAATCCCGGCCCGGAAAGGCTTGCGGATTTGCAATCCGCCCGATTGGATTTTAAATCCTTGGGGCTTTTACATTCGGGTTATATCAGCCGAAGGCAGACAGGAACCCGAATGAGCGCAGGGCAAACGGCCCTAACTGAAATCGTCAACAGAATCTTCCCCAAGCCATTCATGACCTTGCACAAGGGTAAATTCTTTTTCAGCACCGGCTTTTTCAAAAAAGCTTCCAAGATTTGTATGAACAAACAGGTTCTTTTCATAAGTCACTTTAGCCAGCAACCAAGGTTTTATAGCGTTGTTTTCACTATTCTTACACAAAATCCACAATGTCTTTTTGTCTTCTGAAACTGCAAAATCTTGGATTACCGTACTTGAATATTTATTGCGGGAAAACACATCTCCGGATTTGATATTGTTCGCATAAACTTCAATTGGATACCTGGGTTTACCCTGAGGGCAACAAGGAAATTCTGAAGGAGTACGCCATTTTTTTTGAATCGCATTTGGAGTATTAGAAAAAATTAAATCTGAAATCTCTTCAAATGATGTATAATTACGATTATCCCTATACAACCAATCACCTAAAGAACC
>JALUYM010000177.1 GCA_027018745.1 Bacteroidales bacterium
GATACGCAGGTTATCCATCTCATAAGGGATCAGGTTGTCCAGCTTTTTATAATATGCCTCTGTTGTGAAAATAAACGGTCTGTTCCACATCTGAAAACGGTAATCACCGCCCAGAATGAAATGGATAGCCCGCTGTGCCTTGATATTCGGGTTCAAACTGCCATCCATGTTGCGCATAGCACGATAAAACGGCGGCTGGTAATAGACTCCCGATGCAAATCGGAAAACCAGGTTAGGATTTGAAAAAGGTTTATAGACAAGGTTTATCCGGGGACTGACCAGAAACTCGTTGGCATAACTCCACCAGTAAAACCGGACTCCGGCAGTTATCGAAAGCCGGCTCTTGTTTTTTAAATGAAAATTCCATTGATCAGAACCATATGCCGAAACACGATGAATATTCAAGATATTATGGGCATGGGCATAATAATATAAATTGAAAGCACTACGTGAAGGATGCGGATTACCAGGCTTTTCCAAAGGATTGGGTAATGAATAACCCGCCGAATCGTTCAGTTCCCACTCATGTAAAATATCATCTACCTGTTGAAACTGATACCGTGCCCCCCACCTTATCAGATTACCGTGATATATCAACATACCTTTATGGGCAAAGGAATAAACACGGGCATTAAAAAAATTGCGAGCATGTTCAAGGTAAGTGCCGACCCCCAGAGTCTGAATTGCTTCTCCCTGGCCTTTTTTCCGTTCATAGCGCTTTACCTGTCCGATCCAGTATTGTCCCTGCACATCGTATAATTCGGATTCGTTGGTCCGGTATGCAGAAGCAATAAACCGAAGCCGGGTATGACGGTTTGGATGATAAAGAAAAGTCAACCCCGACTGGAACGTATTGTATTTATCCACTTCCTGGCCATCAAAATAAACATTAAACCGTAAAGTTTGCTGTACTGTACCAAAATCGGTTTTCCGGTCTGTGGGAACCACTTTGTATTTGTTCAGTGAAAAATAGGTCAGGAGCGAAACATCCCATTTTTTGTTCAACTGATAGGTGAAAAGTCCTTGAAGATCAGAAAAATCAGGCTGGTAATTCCCTTTGGTTTGCAACGTCCCCAATAAATAGCGGTTGGTTTTATAACGCGTTCCTACAAGATAAGTAAACCGTTTGTTTTTATTTGTCCCTTCCACATTCAGGTCAGCACCTAATAAACTCAAGGAAATACCGGCCCCAAATTTTGTCGGATGACGGTAACTGATATCTAACACTGATGACATTTTATCGCCATACTGCACCCCAAAACCTCCTGCCGAAAAGCGTATTTCCGAGACAAGGGCAGGGTTTATAAAACTTAATCCCTCCTCCCTGCCATTGTTAACCAGAAAAGGACGATAAATTTCAATACCATCCACATACACCAGGTTTTCATCATAATTACCGCCCCGCACCGAATACTGCGAACTGAGTTCATTGTTGGAAGTAACGCCCGGCATGGTTTTGATCAGGCTTTCCACACCACCCGATACCGCAGGCGCCATTTCAACATCACGCGGATTGATCCGGGTCATATTTTCTGTTCGCCATCGTTCATCGCGAACTTCAAAACCAGGTAAATTGGTTATAAGACGGTGTAACCTGAAATGCAATGTCACCGTCCTGCCCGATTCAACCCGTAATACAGTATCCTGTCTGTCGTAACCGATATAGGTGACCACCAAATGTAATTTTTTATTGGCCGGAACCTGCAAGCGGAAAAAGCCTTTTTGATTGGTCGTTGCACCCAGTTTTGTCCCTACCACCTGTACGTTGGCCAATACCAACGGAATATCCTTTTTATCAGATACATAACCGTTTATAACAGCCGTTTGCGATTGTGCTACCAGCGGGAACAGTGCAAGCAGAAACAGAAACAAAACAGAAATAGGAGAACCGTGTTTTTGCATTCATCCACGTTATAAATAGAGAAACTTTAAAAAGGCAAATTTATTATTTATCCCGGATTATTTCCCCGGCTGGCAAATATTCCCAACCTTTCAGAAAAGCTTTTCTCCATCAATTACGTTCTATTGATCAGACAAGACTTCCGGGACCTTATAAAACAAACCTCTTTTTTCACGTATCGAGACAATTTTTTGTTCATCTTCGAGCACATCAAGGTATTTGTTAACCTCGTTAATATGTAACCCGAGAATTTTATGCAGGTCTTCCAAAGTACAGGGGCGGCGTCTGATCGTTTCCAGGATAGCCGATTCCATATCATCCCGGTAAGAAACGATTTTTTTCCGGTCGGGGGCAGCTGCAATGACCTTCACCTGGGGCAGGTTCCAAAAATCCACAATTTCCTGCAATTCTTTGCGTGTTGCCGCACGGATATTTTCCACGGCGCCGGGGCGATCGAGTGTATTTAGCTGAACCTCATCCGGTTGAATTTGCAGAAATGCATCTTTCAGCGCCTGCAAATTTTCTCTGGTATCGTTCAAACCCGGGATAACCAGGACTTCCAGCCAAATAAGCCCCTTGTATTCTTTTCTGAAATCAATGAGCCCTCTGATATAATCCGGA
>JALUYM010000178.1 GCA_027018745.1 Bacteroidales bacterium
AACTGGACAAAACCTTTGCCGGAAGATATTTTGATAAAAAACTACTTTCCGATTTACCCGAAGGAACGGATCCATGTGGCGAAAACGGGGAATTTCATTCCTTTGTCTTCGACGGACCGCTTTTCTCCAAACCGGTGAAATTTAGAAAAGAGGAAACCATTCACAAAACCTATCAGATGCAGGACAAAAGTGTAAGTGCAGGGTTTTATTTTACGAATTTGGAAGCAGTGGAATAGCCACCGGTCGTTGAAAAAACAAACCATGCCTAAAACGAAACAGACTAACGACATTAATATACCGGTAGCCGGAAAAGTCACACTTATCATTATTGCGTATTTTTTCGTAGTCGGAGCAGCACAGCTTATAGGTCTTGTTGTAGCTGGAATTCATTCCTTCAGCAGAATAGCCATTGAGAATATCTCCCTCTACCAATAGTTCATTCTACAAATTTTTACCCTGTCCGCCCTTGTCTTTCTCATTTATATTTTCAGAAAATATTTGGATAGAAAAACAATCATCTCTTTGGGGCTATCCGTTAAAAACAGAAAACAGGATTTGTTTTACGGTTTTGTTATGGCTTTCTCAATCATTGGGAGTGGGTTTCTTGCTCTTTATCTTTCGGGATATATTTCTATCCTTCATATTCAAATAAACCTGTCTGATTTCCTGCTTAGTTTTATTATCCTTGCCATGGCTGCTTTTGAAGAAGAAATTTTTATAAGGGGTTACATTTTAAACAACCTGTTGACAGTAACCAACAAGTACGTGGCACTTATCATAAGCTCGGCTATTTTTGCTTTGTTTCATATTTTAAATAATGACATTTCATATTTGTCTATGGCATCTCTTTTTCTTGCAGGCATACTGCTGGGATATTCTTATCTTTTCACTAATAATCTCTGGTTTCCGATAAGTTTACACCTGTTTTGGAATTTCTTTCAGGGTCCGGTATTCGGGTTTCATGTGAGTGGTCAAAGTTTTCCATCCATTCTTTTAATAAGAGATATAGGGAACCCGCTTATCAATGGGGGAAAATTCGGTTTTGAGGGTTCTGTCATATGCATCCTGACAGAAATTATCAGTATCTTTTTTCTCATAACATACTTCGAATTCTTTCGGCTAAAAAAGGCCGATTACCATAAAAAGAAGTAGCCGGAATATTATGCACCTTTTACCGGTAAAGCTACTCCCAGTGCCTCACCGTATTGCAAAAAGGGCTCGATTTGGATTATGATGCAAAAACCTTCTCCCGCATGATGATTGTGGCCTTGCAAATAGAGTCGGTAACGGGCAAGCAAGGCGGCGACTGGCCTTAACAGAATTTTTTATACCTTTGGAAAAAATATCACAACTGTAATAATTGGATACATTTTGACTACCTCTTACCAAAAAGGTTGTTAACGTATTAATATCAAGAAAAAACACAGTCAGTAAACTACTACAAATCAGAACTAAAGACTAAAACACTATTTATTTTTTGTTAATTTTGTTGACTTTCATTAACCAATAGCTTAATTTTGTGCCACGAACAGCGTCAGAAATACCGTTAAGTGCGTTTATTGCTGAATTTGGTATAAAAACAATTCACAGAGTGTCATTATACGTAGATGAGAAAAACAAAGATGAAATATTCGATATTATCTCCCAGAACAGAGACAGATTTCGGAGGGCAGTATACGTATTACTCCAAGGTAATTACAATAACGAACTTTATGGAAAAGAAAACATTTCAAAGAAAACATATAACCTAACAGCTATTAAGTTCAAAAAAAGAAAAAACGCAAATTACAGGATTTATTGTAAAGAGTATATTGATGAATACTCGCCTAACATAAAAAAAGTTGTTATGGTATCAGCTTATAATAAGAAAAGTATGAAAATTAGCAAAAAATTAAAACAGCATTTGAATACTATTGCAGAATACGAGTATAATTTATAAAAAAACTCAAGATGGACACGAATCGCAAATTTCAGGAAATACTTTTGCCATCTTCCAGAGATGAAAAACTGGACTTTGAAGCCCAAATGATCCAACAGGACTTTATTGCAAGACTTACCGAAATTATGAAGTTCAAAGGAATTAAGAGCAAAAAAGAACTTGCCGGACTGTTGGAAACATCACCCAGTTACATTACCCAACTGTTCAGTGGAGAGAAATTAATTAACCTGAAGTTTTTGGCAAAGCTTCAGAATATCTTAGGCCTACATTACTCCATTGTATCGGACCAATATGGACGCCTTAGAAAAAGTTTTTACGGAAACCTGCTCAACAAAGGTTATCGTGAGGTTAAACTTTCTTCCAAAAATATTCAATCTACATACAAAAAAGGAGCTTAATTGTGAACCCTATTCAACCATCAGATTTGGTCCTAAAAGAATTTTATATTACTAATTCTACCATTTATAGCATTTTCCCTGAATCATCACAACGGGTGCGACTGGACCGGATGAGGGTTTTTGCCGATTTTGACATCTTTATTAATGAA
>JALUYM010000179.1 GCA_027018745.1 Bacteroidales bacterium
GCCCATACTATGTGCGTGCGGTTTGGCTGGATAACACGTATGCGGGCATTGGAAGCCACTGCTGATACATGAAAATAATGATCGCTTACATCTGACTTTGACGGGTCTACCGTACTCGATACCTTGATCTTGTAATAATAACTATCCCCTGTCGGTATCACATTATGATCCATGTCTTTGTATATGTACCATGAATAGGTGCTGCCACTCACGTTCTTTGCCAAATGGTACGTCCCTTTCAATGTGTTGCTGGAATTATATCGCAACAAGTCTATATTGAACGTCCCGGAAATGTTGTCCGTCCACGAAATCAAATGACGCGTCTTGTATGCCCATACTATGTGCGTGCGGTTTGGCTGGATAACACGTATGCGGGCGTTGGAAGCCACTGCTGATACGTGAAAATAATGATCGCTTACATCTGACTTTGACGGGTCTACCGTACTCGATACCCTGATCTTGTAATAATAACTATCTCCTGTCGGTATCACATTATGATCCATGTCTTTGTATATGTACCATGAATAGGTGCTGCCACTCACGTTCTTTGCCAAATGGTACGTCCCTTTCAAAGTGTTGCCGGAGTTATAACGCAACAAGTCTATATTCACCGGTCTCGTAAAATTATCTTTCCAAGAGATCAAATGGCGGGTCTTGTAAGCCCATACTATGTGCGTGCGGTTTGGCTGCAACACCTTAATAAAAGGTGTCTGAGCTGTGGCTACCATTGTTCCCGCAAGTATAAAAACTGCGAGGAAGAACGTAGTGAATAAATGAATAGATTTTTTCATGATTTTAAGATTTATAGTTTATATTTTTTATTTCTTTAAGTATCATTTTTATTATCCTAAATCATTATCTTACAATAATTTTAATAGTCCTGGCATAATTTCCGGATAAAAGGGAAGCAAGGTAAATCCCGGCAGGGAGCTGTGCCGTGGGAACTTTAAACCGGTATGTTCCTTTTTGTAATTCCCCCCTGAATATGGTGGCAAGTTTTTCTCCTGTAAGACTGTATAAACAAATACTAAGCCTTTCCTGGGATTCCAACCCTAATCGAATGGTTGTATAACTAACAGCCGGATTGGGGGCACAAAAATACTGTGAAACAAAATCCTTCCTCTCGCCAATACCCGTTGAAATGGGTGCATTATACTTAATTTCAACCTGATATCCGGTAAAATAGGTAATGGCACTGCCATAGTTATAATAAATTTGTAAAACGCCATCGTTGTTTTGCGACCAGTTTCCGGTTGAATCTATGGTATAATAATTTCCCTGATAAGCATTTCCTGCACTATCATAATCATACTGAGAAAGGGAAACATCCCCCCAAACCGAATCGTTTACCCATTGCTGGTACAAATAAGTTTCTATTCCGCCATAAGTGTCGTAAGTATATTGTCCTTTTTCATAATAAACCCACGTACTGTCATTCCAGTTTTCTCCAATACCCGACATAAGCTGTCTTTCAGCATTGTAGGTATAATCGTAATGCTGGTCGTTCACCCAAACACTGTCGTTCCACATTTGTCCGGTATAAGATATCCTGTTCCTTGCAGAATCATATTTGTAGCTTTCCTGATAAACGTTCACCCAGTTGGTATCGCCCCAGCTTTGGACCAGCCCGCGAATCAGATTGGAAGCGGAATCATAAGTGTACGAAAGCTTGGTAGTATTCATCCACAATGAATCCTGCCATTTTTCGGATAAAGAAAGTTTCAGGTTCCCAACAGAATCATAAGCATAAAGCACAAAACTATTGTTGACCCAGGCAGAATCATTCCAAACAGCACGAAATTCAGATACTTTATTGCCATTAAAATCATAACTGTAATGAATGGTGTCAGAATATTCCCAGTTATCATTCAGCCAGATTTTATTGACTTTGGCAACCACATTATGGTTTGATGTATAAGTATTCAAAGACAAAGAAGCATTCACCCATTTTCCATTATCCCAGGCTTTCGAAAGCAGTGAAATAGGGTTTCCTGTCGAATCATAGGTAATAGTATCTTTAGAAAGATATTCCCATTTCCCATTGGACGTGAGTTCAACAAGCGAGGATATTTTATTGCCGGCAGAATCATAAGTGTAAATGTAACGTTCGGGATTCACATAATTGGAATAAACCACAGCCGTATCCATATGATAAACAAAACCATGGGCACTTTTTTCGTTTTGAAACGGCTTGGTAAACTCCTGTATATGGAGCCTGGCCATAAAACCGGCACGCAATAAACTTTTAAGTAATTTCTGGTTGTTTTGTAAACTATTTAAAGAAACACTTTGTCCATAACATGGAAAAGCAGAAAAACTTGCACACAGGACCAATACCAATATTTTGGCAGATGTTTTCATGAATGTTGAGCAGTAAAGATTTGTTACATATATTAATTTTTCTAACCCACACCTATTAAGAGCAAATTTTGTTCCAAAATCTCACCAACCTTCTTTATCCCAATATGTACCGCTCTTTCAGCGGAAATTGAGAAATATATTCAATTGTACAAATTTTCCCAAAACGAGATTATTTTTCCCAAGATGAGATTTTATGAACGTTATCAGCTTTCCCCTGTTTCTTCTTTTGTCCCTACTCCTCTCATTATCACCCCGGAAAAAGCGTGTAAAAATAAAACTTTTTCTCTTTAAAAACAAATTTTTTAAAAATTTAAGAGGATGCAGGGTAATATACTTTAGAATGAATTTAACGGATGTTACATGTTCCAAGTATGATTTTTTTTTACATTTGTCGGCCTGATAAATTTCAGCATCTGTTTTTGGGTCCCGGACTTTCAAAAACTTCAGAGTGTCTTTTGGGATAAAAACAATAAAGCATTGAAATTAAATTATTTACAACAATACTAAAACTATTTGGTTAAAAATTAATAACATATGAAAGTATACAAAACAAGTGAGATCAGGAACATAGCGCTCATCGGTGGTGCCAAATCAGGGAAAACAACCATGGCCGAAGCCATGTTGCTGGAAGGAAAAGTAATTAACAGAAAAGGAACCATTGAAGACAAAAATACGGTTTCGGATTATAAACCCATAGAACAGGAAAGGGAACACTCGGTACACTCGGCTTTGCTCCACACTCTTTACGACAATAAAAAAATCAACCTGATTGATGTGCCTGGTTTTGCTGATTACGTAGGCGAAACCATTGCTGCCTTGAGTGTTGCCGATACGGCATTACTCCTTGTAAACGCCCAGGCAGGGGTGGAAGCCACCACCGAAACGGCCTGGCGTCAGGCAGAAACATCCAACAACCCGGTGGTATTTGTAATGAACCAACTGGACCATCATGCTGCAAATTTTGATGAGGCTGTAAACTCCCTTACCACCTATTTCGGTGATAAGGTAACCATTGTTCAATATCCTGTGAATGCCGGAGAAAATTTTGATGCCATCATCGATTTGGTATTGATGAAACAATTAAAATACAAAAATGGCGGGGGAGAACCGGAAATTTCCGATATTCCGGAAAGCGAAATGGCCAAAGCGGAAGATTTACATTTAAAACTCATTGAAAACGCAGCCGAAGGCGATGAAACACTGATGGAGAAATATTTTGAAAATGACACCCTGACTGTTGATGAAATGCGGGAAGGCCTGCGCCTCGGCCTGATTTCAAGGGCCGTTTTCCCCGTAATGGTCTCTTCGGCCAAACACGGCATCGGCATAACCCGCCTGCTTGATTTTATCAACAAATCATGTCCGGCGCCCAACGATATGCCTCCCCGCAAAACTACTGAAGGAAAAGAATTTCATTGCAGCATCGAAGAACCGGCAGCCTTGTTCATCTTTAAAACATCCATTGAACAACACCTGGGCGAGGTCTCTTATTTTAAAGTATACGGCGGTGAAATCACCGAAGGCATGGACTTGCTTAATCCCCGTACCGACAACAAAGAACGTATTACCCAGTTGTTTGTCCTCAACGGCAAAAACCGTGACAAAGTAACAAAAGTTGAAGCCGGGGACATTGCTACAACCATAAAATTAAAAGATGTACAAACGGGCGATTCTTTGTTTGACCCGAAAAACAGCGGTGCCGGTTTTGCATCGTTTCAGCTTCCGGATCCATTGTATACAGTTGCTATCAAAGCTGTTAATTCTGCCGATGATGAAAAACTCGGTGCTTTACTGAACGAAATGCACAAAACCGACCCCAGCCTGGGCATTGAATTTTCGCGTGAGTTGAAACAACTTCTTGTGAAAAGTCAGGGAGAATTTCACATAAATACCGTCAAATGGTATCTTACCAAAGCCAACGGGCTGGAGGTGGAAATATTTACGCCGAAAGTACCTTACCGTGAAACCATTACCAAAATTGCCGACGCCAGCTACCGCCACAAAAAACAATCGGGCGGCTCAGGACAGTTCGGCGAAGTACACCTTCGCATTCAGCCTTACGTCGAAAATTACAAAAAGCCTACTGACTTTCCAGTCAGGGGGACAGAAGAACACGACCTTCCATGGGGCGGAAAACTTATTTTTAACAATTGCATTGTGGGTGGTTCCATAGATGCCCGTTTCATGCCCGCCATCCTGAAGGGGATTATGGAACGCATGACCGAAGGCCCGCTCACCGGCTCCTATGCACGCGATATCATTGTTTATGTTTACGATGGGAAGATGCACCCGGTGGATTCCAATGAAATTTCCTTTAAACTGGCCGGAAGAAACGCTTTCAGCATAGCATTTAAAGAGGCCGGCCCGAAAATTATGGAACCCATCTATGATGTGGAAATCATTGTCCCCGAAGACATGATGGGTGCCGTTATGACCGACCTTCAAGGCCGCCGCGGCATGATCATGGGCATGGACAGCAAAGGGAAAAACCAGATCATTCGTGCCAAAGTGCCGGGTGCCGAAATGGCAAGATATGCTACCTCTCTTAGTTCCATAACTTCGGGAAGAGGTATCTTTACCATGAAATTCGACCAGTACCAGCAGGTACCTTCTGATGTACAGGAAAAACTGTTGAAAGAATACGAAGCTTCGCAAAGCGAAGAAGATTAAAAAACCCAACCAAAGGAACCGGAGAAAATTTCTCCGGTTTCTTTATGCACATCGAAAATCCTTACTTCCTGATTATTTTTGATTTTTCCGGAACAGGCCGGACTGCAGGCGAGAGTGACCGGATGTTTTCGCAATTCATCTTATTAACACCGGGAAGCAACGTTGCTTTTATCCCGCTGAAAATTGTTTCCCAGAAAAAATTCCCCAAACCCTTTTCCATGTCGCGCCGGAAAAACAGGCAAACTTTTTTGGCAGATTTATCTTTCCCTATGCGGGGATTGTTTTTTCGCACAAGGGAATTAACACCCCAGCTTAGAAACCGGTTCTTTTGTTGCCCTTTCTTTTTTAAAGCCTGAATATCAATGCCGTGATAGAGCATTTCCATAACACCTGCTGAACGGGTCGTATCGGCAGTCCCTTTAAAAGTAAGCTTGTCCAGTACCCCTCCCTTAAATTTTAACCCGGCAGCAGGGTATATGGCCGGATTAAAAACAGACAACGGCACGGGGCCAAAAACAGCCCCACAAAAAGAGAAAGTGTCGCTTTTTGCCGCGAAGGGGAAAAGAAATGTTATTTTCAGCGGGGCTTTATGCATGATCCGGCCTTTTATCGTAACTCTCATACTACTTTTTCGCCACAAATAAGAAATATTGGTTATATGGGTGATATAACCCGAAAGCTCCGTAAAAAAAATATTCAGAGTCCGGTTTTTCCCTTTCAGCTTTTCACCGTATTCAAACCGGGTGTTTTTTATTTGTACGGTATCTATGTAAAGCCTTCCTTTCATCCTTTTCAACAATTGATTGGGCAAAAGCGGACGTTGACTGTGATCAAAAGGAACCCGCTTATCGCGATAAAGATCAAGGGTAGCATTTGAAACAATGACTTTCCTGATATGTATTTCATTTTGTGTAAAAAAACGATAAAAATCAGCACCTGCAAAACGAATTTCTTCCGCTTTCATATCAAAGCGTACTTTTTGAAATTTCAAATGCTGTGAAAAGGCCTTTTTTGAATAAACCGGACGGTAATGAAAACCTTTAAATACCAGAGACTGATGCTTTAGATCAATGGTAAGCCGCTTAAACAAAATTTGGTACATGCTGTTGCCCAACTGCAGAAAATTATTGTCGGCCTCCATCCGGGCATCGTGCAATACAGGATAAAAATAATGATTTCCGTGCCGGCTGTTTTCAAAATTCAATCCATGCATAACCAGCGTAATGTTTTTGCTGGAGAGTGTCGTTTTTTTCTTTCTGTAATTATAAATCTTAAAATTTATATTTTTTATAATGATATTTCTCACCATAAGGCCGTTAATAGCAACCAATTTAACAGAGTCTTCAATGGAAAGGCCCCTTCTTGTTTCAGGGGCAGCCGAAGAAAACTTTCCGTTAAATTCATAAAGCATAACGACCGGCTTCGTTATTTTTATTTTTTCAACTATCAATTTTTTATTGTAAATAGCTGCTATTAAATTAATCCCTGAAATGGTGAGGTTTTCCACAGCAACCGCAGGTACCATAACATTATAGTCCAATTTATCCAAACTATCCAGAAAAACAGAATCAGGACAATACTGAAAAGCTGTGAGGCTGACCGACCGTTTGATCAGATGAAACCTGAGCCGGTCGTAACGGAAATGATATTGTCTGAGAGGTAAATTTCCAAGAAAATGGTCAATTCTCTTTTCTATAATCCCCGTTATAATAGCATTAAAAACAAGGATGGCAGCTAAAACAACCAGGACAACAATACCGGCAATGCGGAATTTTCGCTTTCTCAAATTTTCCTCCTTAGGCATAATGAAAGCATTGATTTTCAATATGCTAAATTACAAAAAAACTATTGAACAAAAAACAAGTTTTAACAGGATGATAAAACCCGCGACTTGTGTAAAGCAACAGGTATATTCACATTTTCCCGGCAAAGGCAGCAGCCGGAAAATGCACTTTTCCCATTAATATTTTAACAGCTTTCGGCTCAAGTTGTATCCGTCCGGCTCTGTAAAGCGCAGAATATAAAGCCCTTTTTGCAAATGGCCGACATTTATTGCCTGCCGTGAAAAACCCTGCGAAACCATAAACTCTTTTTGCATTACTTTTTGTCCCACGAGAGAGAAGACCTCCATGGTCAATTTGGTTTGCCTGGCAGCATCAATTTTCAGGTCCAATGTATTGTTCACCGGATTGGCAAAACTCAACTGATCAATATCAGAATGTATCTGAGGGACGCCCAACGGTTTATTTACTGTTACTTTCAAGGTAACCGGCAGGTGATCAGAGTTCTTATACAAAGCATTCAGAATGTTGGCCGGCACTGATTTATTTTCGGGAGGGTCTGTCAATGCCTCATTAAAATGTTTGCCATCCTGCCCTACCACATGAAAACTGTTGGGAACATATTTTACTCCCTTCGTACCATTCTTGACATTGGTTGAAAGCAGAATGAAATCGAACCGGTCATCCAGTCCCCCTCCGGAAGGGCATCCGCTAGTACTGGTATGGGTACTTTGCGTCTGCACTTTGGCATAAACCGGGTTATTGTGCCAATCGCCCACTTCGTTTACCGGATCATGAAAACGGATACTGGTATCTTTATAATTGATAAAAGCCTGGAAAGCAGGTTCACTCGACGAATAAACATTGAAATCGCCCATAAGCAAATAATTCTCATTGGGATGGTGTGTGGCAATATATGCCATGGTATTTTCAGCCATAATGGCCCTTTTATTTTCATTTTCTTCCCCTGTTCCTGCTTTCAAATGCCCTACTACGCAATAGATAAAAGTTGTGTCGCCCTGGCTCAGGTTTGCCGACTTATAATACATTTTAAAAATATCGACATCACGAATATCCGTTTGGGCAACAAAATGTCCGGCTTCGCCCAGTTTGTTTTTGTTATAATAAAGTACACTCATGGTATACTGATAATCATTTTTTAACGTATCTGAAGCCATTGCATAATAATTCACTCCATCCGTATTTAATCCGTTGTCAAGTAAATAATTATGATAGTAACTATTTACGGTCATTTCGTTTACCGTAAAAATATCGGGTTTAACATAATGCACAATCAGCCCGACATAGCCTGTTTTAAGGGATACATTGTTATTGCCCGAGGTGCAGTAGCTGGTAAAATTCCCGTAATTCAGCAGGTTATATTGCAAAAAGGTAAGTGTATCCTGTGCCCTGACAACAAAGGCACTAAAAACAATCACTAAACCAAGTATAAATTTCCTCATATTTGAAACTTTTAATAAAAATTCTTTCGGTTACAAAGATACGCAATGTGATACGAATCGGGTATGGAATTATCTTAAAAACAACATTTTTAAAGAAGTTTTAAGACTTTTTCACAAAAAACAGAAAAAAAGAAATGGAGGACCGTTCAATTTAGATAGGGAGAATGAAAAACAGGAAAAATCAAAGCATTACCGATAGTTTTTTAATAGTTATAAATCTGCCTTGGTTTCCAATTTCCGGGCAACAGATACTTTCCGTTTTTTGTAATACCGCGCACCCACAAATTGTCCTAAAAAGAATGCCCCTACCAAAAAAGGATAGGTGTAAAGCTGAAATCCCAGTTTAAAATAGAAACGCATAAAGACAATCACCGGAATAGGCAAATGAACGGCAAGGAACCATTTGAGAGAGAACTTCTTTACCGAAGCCCTCCAGTAGCCCCATGGCATGTTAAAGAAAAAAGTAATAATGGTTACAATGCCCAGATTAATATATGCCTGCATAAACTTTCCCTTTTTTGATGGGCAAAATTAATAAGAAATATTCTAAATAAAGTTCAATTTCCATGATTTTCTTCTCCTGTCGCGAGAAAATCCTATAACAGCCATTTTAAAGCTTGCCTTATGAAAGAAAAGGTTATGAAAACATACCGGAATATCACTATTTTTGCGCGTTGAAAAACATTAACAAATGGACAAAAAGATAGCAATGAACCCCAATCCGGTTGTTCAGTATTTGAACAAACCGGCAGACCAATTAACCAAAGAAGACCTCATTCGTTTTATTGAGGACTATGATATACAAATGATTAATTTCCGTTATGTGGGTTGGGACGGAAGGCTCAAAACGTTGAATTTTATTATTGGCAGCCGTGAGCATCTCAACAACGTACTGACGGCCGGTGAACGGGTAGATGGATCCAGCCTTTTCCCTTTTGTGGAAGCTGCTTCCAGCGACCTGTATGTTATACCACGGTATAAAACAGCTTTTCTGGACCCTTTTTCTGAAATCCCCACCCTGAATATCCTGTGTTCCTTTTACAATAGTAAAGGAAACCCAATGGAGAGTGCACCGGAACATGTTTTAAAAAAAGCACATCAGGCTTTCAAAGATAAAACAGGCTACACATTTGAGGCTATGGGCGAACTGGAATATTATATCATCAGCGAAGCCGATGGACTGTTTAAAGCCGATGACCAAAAAGCTTATCATGAATCTTCTCCTTTTTCAAAATGGGCAGATTTTCGTACAAAAGCCATGAAACTCATCGCCGAATCGGGAGGGACCATAAAATACGGCCATTCCGAAGTTGGAAACTTTTCGCGTGATGGCATGGTTTATGAACAAAATGAAATTGAATTTCTTCCCACCAACGTGGAAGATGCCGCCGACCAGCTTGTCATTGCCAAATGGATTATCCGGACACTGGCAGCCCAGCATGGGGTTACCGTTACTTTTTCACCAAAAATAACCGTGGGAAAAGCCGGCAGCGGTCTGCATATTCACAGCCGCGTGATGAAAGAGGGCAAAAACCTGATGATTAAAAACGGGGTACTGAGCGATGTGGCCAAAACGGTAATTGCAGGCTACATGGAAATGGCACCCTCGTTAACGGCATTTGGAAACATGAACCCTACTTCCTATTTCCGGCTTGTCCCACACCAGGAAGCTCCCACCAACATTTGCTGGGGTGACCGCAACCGGTCGGTACTCGTACGGGTTCCATTGGGGTGGACACAACCAATGAACATGATCCACAAAGTCAATCCGCTGGAAAGCGCCGAAAAAACAGATTTTTCCAACAAACAAACTGTTGAAATCCGAAATGCCGACGGCTCTGCTGATGTTTATTTGCTGCTTGCAGGTATTACAGTAGCAGCACGCCACGGCTTTGAGCTGAAAGATCCATTACGGGTTGCAGAAAATACTTATGTGGATGTGGATATCTTTAAAGATGAAAAAAAAGTAAAACAAAAAAAACTGGGACAATTGCCAACATCCTGTGTGGCTTCGGCCAAAATGCTGGAAAAACAAAAATCTGTCTATACGAAATACAATGTTTTTACTGAAAACCTTTTGGATTACCTGATCGGTTACCTGAAAGATTTTCGCGATGAAAACCTGCGCGAAGAAATCAGCAACGATGAAGAAAAAGTCATGGAACTGGTAACAAAATATTTCCATTGCGGCTAAAAAAGAGCTATGGTTATTGCTTCGGTTTTCCGGAAGGCTCTTTTTCAGGGGAAATTATTCGTAATTTTACTTACCTTTGAAAGGTTAAATTATTCTTGATTTACAATCTGGCCGATATGAAAAAACGTCCTGCATACGGATTGGCTTTAAGTGGCGGGGGTGCACGGGGAATTGCCCATTTGGGTGTTTTGAAAGCATTGCAGGAAGGCGGAATTGAACCATCCGTAATTTCCGGGACAAGTATGGGTGCGCTTGTTGCCGTGGGATATGGCCTGGGTATTTCCATTGACGAAATGCTTTTACTCATCAAGAAACATATCCGGCCCATTCATATAACCAACATTGATATTCACCGGCTGGGAATTTTCAATTTGCGGAAAGTAGAACACCTTTTTCGGGAACGGGCTGCAGAAGATGACTTTAGGGCACTAAAAATACCTACTTTTCTTTCTGTTACAAACCTGAACAGTGGCCAGAACGAAATAAAATCGAAAGGAAAACTGATCGATTATGCCATTGCTTCTGCTTCCATTCCACTTCTTTACAACCCGGTAGTCATTGACGGGATATATTATGTGGATGGAGGCCTTACCAAAAACATGGCAGCCGAAATTTTAAAAGACAAATGCGACAAGCTGATTGGTGTGCATGTTAATCATATTGCAGAAAAAAAGAATTTCAAACGCATGAAAGACATTGCCTTCAGGGCATATCATCTTGCCATTTACAACACAATCCGCAACGAGCTGGGTTATTGTGATTATCTCATCGATCCGCCCGACACCCGGCGTTTTATGACCCTGGGGTTCAACAAAGCAGAGGAAATTTTCGATGTGGGCTACCAGGAAGGTGTTCAATTGGTAAAAATATTGGAAGAAGATGAAAAAGCTTCCCGCAAACCTTTTTCATTTGTGTTAAGAAGAAACCGTTCACGGACCACTAAACCCAAATCAATATAATTTTTATACGTCTTTGCAGCGATTGTTTTTATTTTTGCCGCATGATAATGATTGATGATGTATTGGTCTCTGAGGAACTGAAGAATGTTTGCTTTTCCTGCGATTTGTCGCAATGCCGGGGTGATTGCTGTGTGGAAGGCGATGCAGGTGCTCCCTTAGAAGAAGAAGAAATTTCATTTCTCGAAGAGAATCTGGAAAGAATCAAACCATATATGTCAAAGGCAGGTCTGGAAGTGGTGGAAAAAACAGGTGTATATGATTATGATGTGGATGGGGAATTTGTTACTCCACTGGTAAACGACCGGGAATGTGCTTATGTCTATTTTGAAAACGGCATTAGTTATTGTGCCTTGGAAAAGGCCTGGCTGGAAGGAAAGACAAACTTTCAAAAACCTGTCTCCTGTCACCTTTATCCGATACGATTATCGAAGCTGAAACATTACACGGCAGTCAACTACGACCGATGGGATATTTGCAAAACAGCCCTCCTGAAAGGGGAACAGGACAACATACCCCTTTACAAATATTTAAAAGTCCCCCTCATCCGAAAATTCGGCAAATCATGGTACCAGAAGCTGGTAAAGGCAATAGAAAGTTCTCCTTTAAAATAATTTTTTGACACCAGGGATCAGGCGCCCTTATTTGTACTGCCTTGCACCATGGCATCCAGGTCTTTGTCGGTATGAAACATACCGGCTTTGTCTTTTCCGACAAGTTTGATCTTGTCCAGAACTGTTCGCATGGTACTTTCCTCCTCCACCTGTTCGGTGATAAACCACTGAAGAAAATTACCGGTGGTGTAATCTTTTTTATTAGTTTTTACAAAAGTACACATGTTTTCAAAAAACCAGAAGAAGATGGCTGAAACATAAAGGCAAAAAAATTGCCCCGTTCGGGGCAATTTATTAAGCAAGGGAAAGCTGTTTATAGAGTTTTGTTAGTTTATGCGGGCTTTCAAATTTTACCAATTTAACTTTCTTCCCTTTTTCCTGGCACACAGGACAATGTTTTAGTTTAACAGGATAGATATAATGGCATTCGCTGCAATAATAATAATGAATCCTAATAGCTTTGTGCCGTTCTTTTATCAAAAGGAAAATACCATACAAAGGGGTAAGAACAATACTCAGGAGAAAGATCTTCAACCCTTCGTTGTGCCGCTCAATACCAATGGCGGTCAATAAAAATGTGATGATTAAATAAACTCCGATTGCAATAATAAGCATGGCTTTTTATTTTTGTCCGTCAGATAATATCAATTATTGTGCACTTTTTTACAAGTTGCTGCAGGACCGAGTATTATAACAAGACAGCTTTCAATGAAAAATAATTTTTCTATGTATTCAGAGAGTATTTTTCCATTATCGTAATCATGTTTTCTCCGGATAAAACATAAGGGTAAACATTATTCTTCTTATTGAAGTTGTTTAAAGTTTAAAACAAAACTCAATTATAAAGACTTGTAAAATCAGCAAATAAATATATTTTATTATTAACCCGCCTCTACACACCTCCCGAGAAAAGAATAAAGGTATTTATTTGCTGATTTACAACTTAATACATTTAAATTCACAAAGTTAACTTTAAACAACTTCATTATATAAACAAAAAACAGGCATAGCAAAACGGAAGGGAATGGCTTAATGAGAAAAATGCAAAACAGCGATTCCTTTGTTCACAGAACCGAACCATAAATCTCCGTTGGGAGATTTTAGTATAGCAGTCGTCCAGTCTGCTGCCAGGCCATTGACGGTAGTATAATTCTCAATAGAAGATCCATTATATTTGGAAACACCAAATTGGGTGCCAAACCATAAATCTCCCCGATTATCTTCGGCTATGCATTGGACTTGGTTATTTATTAGTCCGTTATCTTTTGTAAAGCTAACCTGGTTTCCAGATACATCCAGGCGTAGGGCACCGGCCATGGTGCCGAACCAAATATTATTTTTTGAATCCTGAAAAACAACAAAAACGTAATTGCCCAATGCTTTTAACGAGAGGTAAGTCGTCCAGGTACCGTTGTAAAATTTAGAAACACCATATTCCGTTCCAAACCATTTGCGGTCCTGATGATCTACCAACACGGACCGTACATGGTTGTCTACCAGTGCTTCACCTCCTACTTTTTGATAATAAGTCCATTTACTGCCATCAAACGCACAAACCCCTTTTCCGGTTCCTATCCAAACGACATTTTGGTTATCCACGGCAATAGAATAAACGTTATTCGAACTTAATCCGTTTGCTGTCGTGTAATTAACAAAAGATTGTCCATTAAATTCAGAAACGCCATAAGGCGTTCCCAACCAGATATTTCCCTGTTTATCAACGGCTATAGCAGTAATATCATGGTAAATCAATCCGCTTTTATCCTGCCAGTTGGTAAAATGCTGCCCATCAAATCTGGAAAAACCATATTTTGT
>JALUYM010000180.1 GCA_027018745.1 Bacteroidales bacterium
ATACGCTCATACTCAATCCCAACCCAGACGGCCTGCGTGCTTTCATTCAGCCTGAAACTGTGCCGCCTGATCTGCTGAACAGTGAGCGTGAAACCAGCCAGAAATAATACCATATCAAGTATCAAACCGGTCATCCAACTGTATTTGAATGATTTGACATGGCTGACTAACAGTCCCGATATCACCGTCATCAGTAAAAATAATAACAGATATCTTGTTATTGGTAACGGATGGCCCCTGCTCCGGAAATGTGCCAATAAAATACCGGTAGTAAAAAACAAAAGGATTCTCAGAAATGGGCGGTTACGCCAAAACATGGGTTTTCTTGTTAGTCAGTGCAATAGTACAAAGATTTTGGGAAAAAGGCAAGGAACAGGAAGTATACACTATACTTAAAAAACAACAGGACACACCCCCGGCCAGACCTTGCAATCCCGGTTTGGTATTCTTAACATTCAGATTTTTTCTCTTTTATCATGAACGGTGTACCAAAATATAGCAGCGGAGAGTTTTAAAACAAAAAGGGTTACAAATACCTGAAAGAAAGTAGTAAATTTGAAGACCTATTTAAAAAACACAAGATTATGTTTTCTTATGTTTTTATGAAAATACTGGAAAGTCGCCCCCAAAGGTATGATTTGGGAATTGATTTTCTGTCGGGCGGTCATGCTGCCAAAATCCGAAAACGAATAGTGAAAAAATACGTTGGTACCGGCATGCAAATACTTGATATTGGCTGTGGTACCGGCTTGTTAATGGAAGATGCAGTGAAAGCAGGTGCCAAAGTAAAAGGGATTGATATTTCGAAAGGGATGTTGAAAATGGCAAAAAAAAGAATTGAAAAAAACGGATGGTCAAATATAACATCCATTTATAATGCTGGAGCCGTTGAGATAGAAAACCTGTTTAGTGAAAACAGTTTTGATTTAATTGTTTCCACATTGGTTTTCAGTGAGCTTTATTCTGAAGAAAGGGCACTGGCCCTGTTTCAAATAAGAAAACTGTTAAAACCAAATGGAAAATTGGTAATTGCTGTTGAGGTAAAGCCGCAAAAATTTTTTAAGCGGCTAGTCTATGCTTTTATCAGATTGCCACTGGCTGTATTAACCTATTTGATTGCGCAGACGGGAACAAAACCGCTTACTAATATTACAAAAGAAATTACGAAAGCCGGGTTTAAAATTGTGGAAGAGGAACGATCCTTTTTCGATAGTTTTATGTTGTTAGCGGCCAATAATTCCAAAGTGGCGGATTTCGATAGAAATTATTTACCTGAGGCGAAACATCCCGCTGATGACTATTCGGTTTTCAAATCTGTTTGGGATTATTTGGGCAGATGGTTCCCCAATCCGGTTGAACCGGGAATCAGGATAATTGGAAACCCGGGCAGAAATTCACCTGTGATACTTACCTCCAATTTTCATTTGACTGTCAGGCGTGTCGAACGGTCATTAAAAGGGGAAAATCTTTTTTTACTGGTGGCCCCGGCAAATGGCATTAATGTCTGGTGTGCCGCCGAAGGAGGCGATTTAAATACACATTCGGTGATAACTGTTATTAAAACAAGCCGGATAAATGAGCTGGTAGACCATGATAAAATTATTCTTCCTCAATTTTCTGCTTCAGGAATTGATTTGATACACCTGCAAAAGGAAACCGGGCGAAAAGGACTCTTCGGGCCGGCTTATTCGAAAAATATTCCGCGATTTCTGAAAGATAAAAGCACTATTTTCCAATATAATAAAGCTGAATTTTCACTTCCTTTCAGGCTTGAGATGTTACTTTCAATGAATTTTGTTGTTTGGTTTGTTTTGGGAGTGATAACATCGCTTTTGTCTACCGGGTTGCTTTTCCCGGTGAGTGCATATTTTTGGTTTGCAGGTCTTTTTCTTTATTCCGGTTATCCTGTTATCCCCGGAAAAAGTGGTTGGTTCAAAGCTGGCATGCTCTCGGTAATAGAAATGGTTTCCATCGGTTTGTTTTCATTGTTTATAGCAAAAATTCCTTTTTTTAACTATTGGAAAATCATGGTAGGAATGACCGCCATAAATTTGTGGCTTGGTTTTGACCTAAAAGGAATTGTTGCCGGATATCCGTCTGAAGCTGAATGGTTGATGAGAAAACTCGGGATGGCATCTTTCGGCCATATTTTTTCTGCAGAAAAACAAAATGAAGGAAAGATTCATCAAGATATTAACCGTTGTACCAATTGCCGTATTTGTTTGTTAGTATGCCCTAAAGGGGTTTTTAATATATTGGAAAACAAGAAAATAAGGATTAGAAATCAATCCGAATGTTTTGCCTGTAATGCTTGTGCAACACAGTGTCCCGAAGAAGCCCTGCAATTAAAAAAATAAATGATTCCCGTCTGTTTCCGGGACTTTGAAAAGGTGTTGTCATCCCCATTCTGAATAAAATTCTTCCAGAAACTGTTCCATGAACCGGTGCCGTTTTGCTGCCAGTCGTTTTCCTGTTTTGGTATGCATCATCTCTTTTAATAACAATAACTTTTCATAAAAATGATTAATTGTTGTAGAGGTTGATTTTTTATACTCAGCTTTGCTCATGTCAGGACGGGGAGGAATGTCCGGATTGTACATTTCCCTTTTCTGAAATCCCCCGTAACTGAAAGCACGGGCAATACCTATGGCCCCCATAGCGTCCAGACGGTCGGCATCCTGAATGATTTGTAGTTCCAAAGAATTGTCGTCCGGTTTTTCATGGCGGTTTTTAAAAGAAACAAAACGAATAATATTCAATACTTTGTTGATGGTTTCTTCGGGAAGGTTTTGTGTTTGAAGGAATATTTTCGCTTTTTTCGGTCCGACAGTCTCATCACCATCATAAAATTTGGCATCTGCAATGTCGTGCAAAAGTGCCCCCAGGCTGACAATGAAAATATCGGCTTTTTCTTCCTCTGCAATGCGTTCCGACAATTTCCATACACGGAAAACATGCCACCAGTCGTGGCCGCTTTCGGCACCTTTCAGTTCCTGTTTTACAAAAGTTGCGGCAGAAGCAACAATTTGTTGCTGGTATTTATCCATAAAATATCCTAATAATATTTAATAGCCGCATAACCTACCCAATGGTGTTCGTTGGCCGGGGCAGTAACTCCCATGCGTAAGTCGCTGACGGGAATAGGTTTCCGCTCAATGCTGGTGGAATAGCCGATAATTTGTCCGGTTAAGGGTTTGTGATACAGTAGTTCACTTAACTTGTTGGCGGTCAGTAGTCCCATCGGAACCGAATAACGCCCGCACCATGTCCATTTATATTTATGGTAATCATTTTTTTCCACTGTCATATCGCAAAACCGATGGATTTTTTCCGGACTGATGGTATCGCTGATGGTTTGCATAATTTCCCTTTCGTGCGCTTTGGTTTTTTTGTAACTTTCTTCTCCTATACCGTAAAATGCAAAATTTTCACCACCCCATCCCTGGTCACCGTAATGAACGGCATCTGTGGAAAAAACAAAAGCGAAATCTTTTCCCCATTGCATGTGTTCTGAGGAGGTGGCTTTTTTAATGGCTTCTGCCAACGGGCCGGCAATAGCTTCCATTCTGTCAAACGACATATACGGAACCAGAATGGAAACAATTTGAACTTTCCGGTCAAAATATTGCAGCCAGGGAATTTCAGCTTCTACAGAATGTTCTATGGCTTGCATGGTATCGTTAACCTGATAAATTCCTTTTGGCAGGTCCTTGATGATCTTATTTCGTAAATCAGATACTTTTACATTGCCAAAAGGCCCTTTCCAGTAATCGTAAGAGTCAAAAATGATTTGGTTTTGCAAATGCAATTTGCTGGCTTTGTGTGCTACACCAAAAATAATAACTGTTTTGGCTTTGATCTGTTCCAGGGTTGCCGGATACAAATAACCCACATAAGTGTAATCATCATGAGGGCATAGTACTGCTTTAGCAGTATCTTTGCTAAGCTGTTGAGTGCTTTGTTGTAACAAATTTCCCTGGTACTTTTTGATGCGGTTCATCAGGCTGTCCATTTGCCAGGGCAGATGAGCAAAGCCGACTGTGTCCACCAAATGTGAACGGATTTTTGTTTTTTGTTCCATGTTTTTACAGGATTGGAAAGCCGACAGTGTTATGGCCACTGCCGATATAAAAAGTATCAATTTTTTCATTTGAACGATATTTTTTGACAAATATAAACTTTTCAAAAAGGAAAATCAATAATAATTTTTCTTTTCAGATTTTACCTTATCTTATGTTTCCGGGTGATCTATGAAAAAAAAACCTTTTCCTTTTCTTTCGTTTTACTATCTTCGCATTTTTAAATAAACTCCGGAAACCGGTTGCCTTGGGCAACAACCTTGGTGTTAAGGAGATATTCGAAATATTTTTAGTGTGTGAACCCATGGATGATTTGGAAGATCAGAAATTACCTGAAAACGGAGAAACGAACCACAACCCTGAAGAGCGGGAGCAAAATAATGAATACCGGCTCATGCATTTGAGTGGCATGTATGAAAATTGGTTTCTTGATTATGCATCTTATGTTATTTTGGAAAGGGCAGTGCCGGAAGCTGCCGATGGGTTAAAACCGGTGCAGCGTCGTATTTTGCACGCCATGAGCCGGTTGGATGACGGACGCTATAATAAAGTGGCCAATATTATTGGACATACTATGCAGTATCATCCCCATGGCGATGCTTCCATTGGTGATGCCCTCGTGCAACTCGGGCAAAAAGAACTGCTCATCGATATGCAGGGAAACTGGGGGAATACACTCACCGGCGATAGTGCAGCTGCACCGAGATATATTGAAGCCCGGCTTTCGGCTTTTGCCAAAGAAGTGGTCTTTAATCCCAAAACCACACAATGGAAACTTTCCTATGATGGGCGGAATAAGGAACCGGTGACCCTTCCGGTAAAATTTCCTTTGCTGCTGGCACAGGGAGTGGAAGGTATTGCCGTGGGGCTGGCATCCAAAATCCTTCCCCATAATTTTAATGAACTGATTGATGCTTCTATACGTCATTTGCAGGGAAAAGATTTTGAGCTTTATCCCGACTTCCTGACGGGCGGATTGATAGATGTTTCCCGATATAATGAAGGACTCCGTGGTGGTAAAGTCAGGGTACGTGCCAGGATCTCCCAACGCGACAAAAAGACATTGGTTATTACCGAAATACCTTATTATACAACTACTTCCTCGCTGATTGATTCCATTGTGGCTGCCAATGACAAGGGGAAAATCAAGATAAAAAAAATTGATGACAACACGGCGGAAAAGGTGGAAATAGTGATTTATCTTGCCCCCAATGTTTCGCCCGACCAAACCATTGATGCCCTGTATGCTTTCACCAATTGCGAAATGAGCATCTCCCCCAACGCTTGTGTTATTCTCGATGGAAGGCCCCGGTTTATTTCTGTAAAACAAATTCTGCGTGCTAATACCGACCGTACGCTCAGTCTGTTAAAAAAAGAACTGGAAATTCGTATGGGCGAACTGGAAGACCAGTGGCACAGTGCTTCCCTGGAAAAAATATTTATTGAAAACAGGATTTATTTACTGATCGAAGATTGCGAAACATGGGATTGTGTGCTGTCGACCATTGACAAAGGACTGGAACCTTATAAAAAGAAATTGCGCCGTGAAATTACCCAAGATGATTTGGTGCATTTGACCGAAATAAAAATTAAAAGGATTTCCAAGTACAACACCTTTAAAGCGGAAGAACAGATCAAAAAGGTGGAAGCGGAAATGGAAGAGGTAAACAACCACCTGGCCCACCTGGTGGAATATGCCATAAATTATTTCAGGCAAATTAAGAAGAAATATGGCAAAGGGCGTGAACGTAAAACAGAAATCCGGAGTTTTGATACCATACAGGCCAACCGGGTAGCCGTTGCCAACCAAAAATTGTACGTAAACCGTGAAGAGGGATTTGCCGGCACCGGTTTGAAAAAAGATGAGTATGTTACCGACTGTTCCGACATAGATGATATGATTGTCTTCCGGGAAAACGGAAGTTTTATCGTGACCAAAGTCTCCCCCAAAGTTTTTGTGGGAAAAAAGGTGCTGCACATCGATGTTTTTAAGAAAAATGACGACCGTACCATTTATAATATGGTTTACCGCGATGGCCGACAGGGGAAATATTATGTGAAACGGTTTGCCATAAGAGGGGTTACACGTGATAAAGAATATGTGCTTACCCGTGGGACCAAAGATTCGAAAGTGGTTTATTTTTCGGCCAATCCTAACGGGGAAGCTGAGGTTATCCGTATAAACCTGCGCCCGAAACCGAAGATGAAAAAAACCCATTTCGATTTTGATTTTAAAGAGCTTGCCATAAAAGGACGTTCGTCACAGGGAAATATCCTGAGCAAAACTCCTGTGCGCAATATTGTGAAGCGGGAAGAAGGGGTTTCCACACTGGGGGCCCTTGATATCTGGTATGATGAAACAGTTCGCAGGCTCAACACCGACGACAGGGGACTTTACCTTGGTGCTTTTAAAGGCGATGACAGACTGCTTACCATTATGTCAACAGGGGTGTTTAAGCTAACCGGTTTTGATCTTGCTACCCATTTTGATGATGAAATGGTATTCATAGGAAAATTTGATCCGAAAAAGATTATTACGGCGGTATATCTGGATGGACAACAGGGCAAATATTATGTCAAACGTTTTCAGATTGACCCCGGTTTGCCCTTGGATAAAAAATACTTCTTTGTTCCTGAAAGCAAAGGTTCCCAAATGATTGCTTTTTCACTGGACCGCCTTCCCCGTCTGGAAATGGAACTAAAGTCCAAATCAAATACTGAAATAATTTCCGAAATCATCCCCCTCGCTGACTTTATCGGGGTGAAGAGTTTCCGTGCCAAAGGGAAAAGGTTGACCAATAAAGAAGTAAAAAAATTAAAATTGATTTCCCCTTTGCCTTACGACCCGCCGGAAGAGGAACAGGATGGTGAAGATACTGTGGAAAAGGTTAATTTGGAAAATGATTCCACAGAGGAAGATAACGGTAAAAACGGACCGGTTAAAATGCAGGATCAAATTGTTCCTTCCCGGGAAGAGAAAAAAAATCCCAAAGAAAAGGATAAACCTGTAGAAAACACGGGAGATGACGAGATTCAACTGGAACTGTTTTAATAACCGTAAGCAAGTCTTATCTCGAACTCAGGTTAATATATCTGTAACATTACCCAATATTTATTAAATTTTTTTGAAACTGCCTGTATAACTGCAGCAGTTGACTATCTTTGCAACAGCACAAAAAAGATAAATAAATTATGTCAAAAAATAAAGAATTGGATGTTGTTTCCGGTGTAAAGTGGATAGGCATTCTGGATTATGATTTGGTTACTTTTGATGTGGTGATGACCACGGAATATGGTTCCACCTACAATTCTTATTTCATTGATGCGGAGAGAAAAGCGGTCATTGATACTTCCAAGGCAACTTTCTGGAAGGATTATGAACAAAAAGTCAGGGCAGTGACAAACCCGGCAGATATCGAGTACATCATAATGAGCCATACAGAACCTGATCATTCGGGAAATTTGCAAAGGTTACTGGAAATTGCCCCGAAGGCAAAGGTAGTGGCGACTCCTGTTGCAATAAGGTATTTGAAAGACATGCTGGATGTAGATTTTGAATCCATTGCAGTAAAAGATGGCGACAGATTGGATCTGGGAAATAAGCATTTGCGGTTTATCTCGGCACCGAACCTGCATTGGCCCGATACCATGTATACATATCTTGAAGAAGATAAATTATTGTTTACCTGCGATTCATTTGGCTGCCATTTTGCCGATGAAAGGATGTTTGATGATGAAGTGGATGATTTTGACCAGGCTTTTCGCTACTATTTTGATGTAATCATCAAACCATTTAGCAAATTCATGCTCAAGGCTATCCATAAAATTGAACCTCTCGAGATAGAAGCCATTTGTCCGGGGCACGGGCCGATCTTGCGAAGAAACTGGAAGTATTACGTCGCCATGACACGACTTTGGTCGGAAAAATTTTTGCTGCAACCTGATAAAAAAAAGGTCTTTATTCCGTATGTCTCGGCTTATTCAAATACAAAAGCCATTGCGGAATCCATCGCTGAAGGGATTCATGCATCGGGAGATTTTGAAGTGGATATCATGGATATTGAACACTCACTGCTCGGTAAATTGGAAATGAAAATGACTCAATGCAATGCAGTGATCGTGGGAAGTCCGACCATTAACCAGAACATATTGTTGCCTGTCTACCGGTTGTTTTCCATTATGAACCCTTACCGGGACCATGGGAAGCTGGCCGGGAGTTTTGGCTCTTACGGCTGGAGCGGTGAGAACAGGAAAATGTTGGAAATGAATCTTACTTTCCTGAAATTCAGGTATTTCGGGGAAGGTGTTTTTATTAAATTCACTCCTTCACAGGATGAATTAAAAACTGCCTATGATTATGGCCTCGCCTTTGGACGGGAACTGCAGCATGGTTGATTGCGGCATAAATATTGTTAGTTTTGTGAAAAACTTTAGCTGGATGGCATGACAACAAAACGGTTTTTGGGGAGGATCTTTTTTACAACGGCCTTGCTGTTGATAACTGTATTTGCCATTGGACAGTCCGAGCGGAAAATGGCTAAAATTTTTGTGGAAAAAGCAACCGGTATTTCGGTTTATGTCACACCCCCTCCGTTTTTGTACAAATATAATCTGAAAACCGGTATTCTGGATACCATTCCTTATTATACCCGGCGTCAAAAGGATTCTATCTTATGGGTGCATTCCGATTATATTCAGCATATTCGTGATTCCGTATTCATTCATCGCTTTATGCAGGGCTATATTAACGAATTGAAGGTATATGGTTTTCATGTTGTCCCCCACATCGGTGATAGCAATACTTATCAGGTACATGTGGCGCAAATAGAGCTGGAAGAGCAATATTATTTTTATTCCGATACTGCTTATTACAATTACAATGTTTACGTTCATCATCAGTATCTCAACGCCCTTGACGTGAGTTCGTGGTTCGCTTTGCGCGGTCCGCTTGTAAAATCAAAATCGGGAAAACCTAAAATATTATTTGCCGAAAATTTGCTTACCGACGATATAAACGGTCATTTCGAAATTGATCCCTATTCGGGAAAAATAAAATATTTATATACGCTGGACAGTCTGACAGTAAAAAAGATATACGATTATGCGGAAAATTTGGGGAGGACTTATGCAGGTTATACATTTGATTACCTGATGAACAGGTTCCTGAAAAAGTATGTCCCCCCATCGCGTCGCACTAAACGCTATTGGCGTTATGATCCTTATCGTAAAAAATTCTTCTTTGCTTTAAACGACCGTTTCATACCATTACGGAATAACCCATAGCGGTTTATGTCCCTGAATTTTCCTAATTTTACACGGTATGAATGAGATACTGATATATGTTCCTAAAATTACCAATCGGGTACGTTATGTTTTTCGATTGGTGTTCAGAGACTTACTAAAAGTAGACTATGAGCTCACCCGTGATTTGGATGCTTTTCAAAGTGCTGACAAACCAAAAATGATGTACGGCATGAAAGCACATACCGATGATATCTTTTTTAAGGCATCCGGATTGCTTTTTGAAAGGGGTGTGCATAGCTTGGAATACAATGTTTTTGAATACAAAGGGAACAAAGCTTTTTTTCAGGTTTTTGATGAAGATGCAGCTCTGCCATTCGATGTGTTTTCAGCCATTTTTTTCCTTGTTTCACGTTATGAAGAATATCTGCCTTTTGTACGTGATCAGCACGGCCGTTTTGCCGCTTCGCTGAGCGTAAGCAGCCAGTGGGGAATACTTGAAAAACCTATGGTCAATATATGGGTGTTGGAAATAAAACAAATTATACAGAAGAGGTATCCGGGGTTTGTTTTTCCCATGAAAAAATTCAGGTTTTTGCCTACCTACGATATAGATTCGGCCTGGGCATACTCGCAGAAAGGATGGATGCGCAATATTGGCGGGTTTTATAAATCCCTCGAAATGTTCGATTTCAAGGATATAAAAACCCGTGCCAGGGTATTAATGGGAAAGGAAAAAGACCCTTTCGATACCTTTGATATTCAAAGGGAATATCAAAAAAAATATAATCTGCACCCCGTTTATTTTATCCTTTTCGGGATGTATGGCCGCTTTGATAAAAATATTAATTTCCGCAATGGAAAATTTCGCCGTCTTGTGAAATGGCTGGCCGATTATGCCGAAGTAGGGCTGCATCCCAGTTATAATACAGTGGAAAACCCGCAACTGTTAAAAGAAGAGCTGGAAAACCTGGAAGATTTACTGAAAACCGACATTACACGCAGCCGGCAGCATTTTTTAAGACTCAATCTCCCCGATACTTATCAAAATCTTATCGAAAATGATATCCTCGATGATTACACCATGGGCTTTGCGGCATTGCCGGGGTTCAGGGCAGGTATTTGTGATACATATCATTTTTATGACCTTGAACTGGATGTGGAAACCAAACTGCGTTTGCACCCCTTTGCCGTGATGGATGGAACTTTGCGCGATTATTTGAAATTAACGCCCGAAGATGCTGTTCGTAAAATTCAAAAACTTATGGATGAAGTGAAAAAGGTAAACGGGACTTTTATTTCCCTGTGGCACAACGAATCCCTGAGTGATCAAAACCGATGGACCGGTTGGCGCCGGGTTTATGAAGCACTGCTCGAAGAAACTACCAAAAACTAAAACATTGATAGTTTATCTTATAAATAATGAAATCGACAAAGATAAATGGGATCAGGCTGTTCACCGGTCATTCAACGGTAATGTGTACGCTTTAAGCTGGTATCTCGACATAGTACATAAAGGATGGGATGCACTGGTAGAAGATGATTATGTGAGAATAATGCCGCTGACGGGTAACCGAAAATTCGGAATTGATTATTTGTTTCAGCCGTTTTTTGCCCAACAACTTGGGATCTTTTCGACAGAGATACTAAACCAGGATATTATAAATGAGTTTATTGCTGCTATTCCGTCGAAATACCGCTTTGTGCAGATAAACCTGAACATCCACAATCAACTACAGCCTGGCAATTGGGTGTTGATTCCCAATAAAAATTATCTTCTGGATTTAATTGCGAGATATCCCAAATTGTATTCCCGTTATTCAACCAATACAAAACGGAACCTGAAAAAGGCCCGTAATTCTGCATTGACGGTAACGAAAAACCTAAAACCGGATGTATTGACAGATATGTTCCGGCAGAACAAGGGGAAGGAGATAAAGCATTGGAAAGAAGAACATTATAAGCGACTGCAACGTATTATGTATCAGGCAGTGTATAAAGGCATGGGGGAAGCGTACGGGGCATATACCGAACACAACGAACTTTGTGCCGGTGCATTTTTTCTGAAAGATCACCAGCATCTGATCTTCCTTTTTTCTGCTTCTACATCCACGGCCCGGGAAAACGGCGCCATGACCCTTTTGTTTGATACTGTAATACAGGAATTTTCCGAATCAACATTGGTGCTTGATTTTGAAGGATCTAACGAGCCCGGTCTGGCACGGTTTTATCAGGGTTTCGGCTCACAAGAAGTAATTTATTACCGCCTCGAAATAAACCGCCTTGTCTTTCCCTTAAATAAACTGGTGCAATGGATAAAAAAATAAATATGGGAAGGTTAAGCCCTGTTTTTATGTGTTTATTGAAGTTGTATAAAGTTAACCTTGTGAAATTAAATGTATTAAGTTGTAAAATCAGCAAATAAATCCCTTCATTCTCCTCTTGGGAGGAGTGTAGAGGTGAGTTAATAATAAAATATATTTATTTGCTGATTTACAAATCTTTATAATTGATTTTTATTTTAAACTTTAAACAGCTTCATTGTGAATTGGCAAAAGCAGGGTAATAAAGGAAAAATAATTTTTCTTGCAACGATTACCAAAATAATGTGCTTCTGCTAAAAAATTTTCCCTTACCTTTGTATCAAACTAATATCTATGATTCGGGAATTAGGTAAAACCAACTCTGTCTTCAACCAGTTCCTTTCTGAAGTACGGGATGCACAAATCCAGCAAGACCGTTTTCGTTTTCGGCGTAATATGGAACGAATGGGCGAAATTTTTGCATATGAAATAAGCAAAGAATTGATATACAACGATAAAGAAGTTGTTACTTCACTTGGTACCGCCCACATGAAAGTACTTCGGGAACAACCTTTGCTGGCAACCATTTTGCGGGCAGGTATTCCTTTGCACCAGGGAATGCTCAACTTTTTCGACCAGGCAGACAATGCTTTTATTTCAGCTTATCGCAAATATGATGCAGATGAAGAATTTGTTATTAAACTGGAATACATCTCTTCCCCTTCTCCCGAATCAAAAGTATTGATCATTAGTGACCCCATGCTGGCAACGGGAGGCTCTCTGGTGGCTTCCATCAAAGGATTGCTTGAAAAGGGAAAACCAAGAGAAATTCATGTTGTCTCGGTGCTCTCCTGCCATGAGGGAATTGAAGTTTTAAAAAAGAAATTTTCCAGATATAAACTTACAATCTGGACCGGGTGTATCGATGAAGAACTTACGGCAAAAGCTTATATCGTTCCCGGGCTGGGCGATGCGGGTGATCTGGCTTATGGTAAAAAGGAAGATTGAATTGAAAAATTATAAACTCATACGGGAAAATATTCGTATTTCGCTCAATTCCATTAAGAGCCATTGGATAAGAACTGTCCTGACGGTTTCTATTATTGCGTTTGGGATTATGGCACTCGTAGGTATCCTGACGGCCATTGATGCGGTGCAATATTATCTGACAGAGAACTTTGCCATGATGGGATCCAACACCTTTAATATCAGGAACCGTTCCCTGCGGGTACATATCGGCAGGAGACGTTCCCGTGCGGAAGTCTATTCCATTATTACCTATCAGCAGGCAATGAAATTTAAAAAGCGCTATGATTTCCCCGCCGTTACTTCGGTAAGTATTGTGGGAACAGGCACTGCAACAATAAAATATAAATCACAAAAGACCGATCCCAATGTAAGGGTTACGGGTATTGACAATAATTATTTTTCTACTGCCGGACTGGAGTTGGAAAGGGGAAGGAATTTTTTGCCTTCAGAGGTGGTGGATGGAAACCATGTAGCTATTCTGGGCAGTGAAGTGGTAAAAACGCTTTTTAAACACAATGAAAATCCTATTGGAAAGATCATCTCTATTGGCCCGGGATTGTACCGGGTCGTCGGTACGTTACGCGAAAAAGGTTCCAGCCTGGGATTTACCGGCGACAGGGCCTGTTTTTTGCCATTGAATAACGTAAGACAATATTTTTCCCGTCCTAATATGAATTATACCATAAGCGTCATGGTTACACATCCTGACCAGATGGATGCTGCTATTGGTGAAGCTACAGGCATATTCCGGCAAATTCGTAAAGACCGTCTGGGCGAAGAAAACTCTTTTTCTATCGTTCGAAGTAATACGGTGGCCAATATGCTGATCGGTCTTACCGGTAACATTACCATTGGTGCCACCTTTATCGGTTTGATTACACTTTTTGGTGCTGCCATTGGCCTGATGAATATTATGTTGGTTTCTGTTACAGAACGAACGCGTGAAATCGGCATTAGAAAAGCCATAGGGGCACGACGGCGTACTATTCGTAACCAGTTTTTGTTCGAAGCCATTGTAATTGCTCAAATGGGTGGTGTTTTGGGGATCATAGCAGGCGTTATCATGGGGAATATTGTGTCCATGATCACCGGAAGTGCTTTTGTGATACCCTGGGGATGGGTTTTGGGCGGTATTTTCCTCACTTTTATCGTGGCGCTGGCTTCAGGGATTATCCCTGCCAATAAA
>JALUYM010000181.1 GCA_027018745.1 Bacteroidales bacterium
GGACAAACTAAAAAAGTCTGCAAAAAAACCTTTTCCCCCTTACAAAAAACCGTATCTCCCAAAACATAACACAATCTGGGTTTATTAACAATCTGCTGCTTAAAACAATTCATATTGTCGTTTTAACATACGGGAATCATTTTTATCTTTGACAAGACAATCTGCAAGAAAACATATGAAGCATTTAATTATCAGCGATCGCATTTTCAGGATAACCTTGTTTTCCGCTGCTGCTGTAATTATCATTGCCGGCATGATGTTGGCAGAGTCATTTATCACACTCATGCTTCTTGCCATTTTTATCAGTATTATCGGCGTGCATCCTGTTTTTTGGCTTGACAGGAAAAAGGTTCCGCACTGGCTTTCCGTAACGATTGTTCTGTTGGGTTTTGTTTTGATCATTTCCGGGTTAAGCGGTATTATCGGAGGCTCTGTCAGCAGCTTTACTTCCCATCTCGGGAAATATGAAGCCCGGTTAAATGTTGTGTTACAATCCATTAACCATGAATTCAGCCAATATGGGATTAACTTGTCTTCTGACAGACTAACCAAGATGTTCGATCCGGCCAAAATACTTGATTTTACTGCTTCCACATTGGGCCAACTGGGCAACGTGATGAGCAATACCGCCCTTATCTTTTTTATTGTTCTGTTTATTTTGCTTGAAATGAACGGCATTGCCCTGAAAGCCAAAGTTTTCGGTGCCACTGCATCGGAAAAAGCAATTTTGAACCTGTCGCGGATCGAAAAAAATCTGAGACACTATCTGGTCATCAAAACATTTACCAGTTTGTCAACCGGCGTTTTGATTGCTTTTTCATTGTGGATTATTGGGGTGGAATATGCTGTTCTGTGGGGGCTGATCGCCTTCCTGCTCAATTATATCCCCAACATCGGGTCCATTATTGCTGCAATCCCTGCCATTCTTTTTGCGTGGATACAGTTGGGATTTGTCCCGGCTTTATGGACGACTATTGCTTTCATTACGGTAAACATGTTCATTGGCTATTTGGTAGAACCGCGCGTTATGGGAAAAGGCATGGGGCTTTCCACTTTGGTAGTTTTCCTCTCTTTGATTGTCTGGGGTTATGTACTCGGTATTGTGGGAATGTTCCTTTCGGTTCCGCTGACCATGACCATAAAAATTATTCTTGAAAACAATGAAAGTACACGGTCGTTGGCTGCCTGGCTTGGTACAGACGAAGATGCCAGAAGACTGGTTGAAGAAAAAGAAAATTCCGAAAAATATTACTGAGCTGTTGCGATGTGCTCACCCATCAGCACCTGAGTTTCCAAATGATGGCGGGTATTTCTCAGCAAATCAGCATCGATGTTGATTTTCCCCTTCCGGAATAGCAGTATAATCGAAGAACCACCGAATTTAAAATAGCCATCCTCTTCTCCTTTTATTGCAGTATCCCCGCGATGATCCAGGATAATGCTTCCCACAAAAGTGGCACCAATTTCCGACATGAGCACATGGCCGAATTTTTTGGTTGAGATGATCTGGTATTCTCTTTTGTTTTCACAGAAAATCCGGATGTCCTGACGAAGTGCTATGGGGTTCACCGAATAGTACTCTCCTTTGATCTTTACCACTGGCGAAAGTTTGCCGCTCACCGGAAAATGAAAGCGGTGATAATCGTACGGGGCCAAACGCAACAAGATCAGGCTTCCACCGGAATAGGCCCTGGCAAGCGAATCGTTACGCAAAAAACTGTGCAGGTCCATGCGGTAGCCTTTGACAATAAAATACTGATATTTAATGTTTTCCCAAGCCTGTATTTTCCCATCGCCCGGCGAAATAACCACATTCCCGGCAGTATCTATTTTTCGTGCGCCGGGCCTTAGTTTCCGGGTAAAAAAGTCATTAAAAGAAGTATATTTTTTCTTTTGAAAATCTTTCATGTTAATGTGATACTTCCGGATAAAAGGCTCAATTTTGCTGACCGAAGCGGGTTTGTCCATGCGCTTTCCGTACCATTCGGAAGCAAATTTCCGTTTTACAACAGCTTGTAGCGAAAGTTCACCGACAGGATTGTTGTACAGCCAGAAGAGCCATCCGCCGGCATCTACCTGTTCTGTTTTTATCTGTCCGGTAGCCCGGTCGACATAATGTATAGAAGGGGCTTTTTTAAAAGGATAGGCTATAAGAAGAACCAACAGAATAACCAATGCAAAAATAAACCGGTTCTTATCTGTATGAACACCTTTCATGTGAATTTACTTTTCCTTGTAAAGATAGCAAATTTAACACTATTATATCCCAAGTGTTATTAGTTGTTATAAAAAGGGGATATGTTTCGCCAACAACAACAAATTCCTCTTTAAGGACAGATATTAGTTTAATTTATCAGGTTGATGAAAACTTTGAGGATATCTGTTTCATTTTCCCGTTTACTTCACAGCTTTTCAAAACGGTATTAAAAATTGTGCCGAATTTCTTTATATTGCGGTGAAGCAGGTCTATTTTTCGAGGCTCAGCATCCGAATAAACAATAAGTTCATAATCTACGCTTACCATTGCAGGCGGTACATCCGACCGAATTCCTTTTATGGTAATTTCGGCTTTGGCATAAGGAATCTTTAGCTTTTGCGAATAGCGTTCCACATTTTTCAAAATACAGGCTGCGAAAGCGGTTAAAAACAGTTCTGCCGGATTGGGCAGCAATGCTCCGCTTTCTGCGGCAGCATCAAAAGGGATGGCTATCTCATCTTTGGCACGGGATAAGGCAACACCTCCCGGTTTTGAGAATGCATTTATTTTATATTCAAGCATTTGGTAATTTTTGTGTTTTTTCCAAAACTTTTGTCGAAAAGTATTTCACCCTGAATTTGAGGGCAACTTTTACCAGTAAAATCAGTACCGGTACCTCCACCAGCGGACCAATGACAGCAGCAAAGGCTTCTCCCGAATTAATCCCGAAAACAGCTACCGCCACGGCAATGGCAAGCTCGAAGTTGTTACTGGCCGAGGTAAAGGAAAGTGAAACCGTTTTGGGATAATCGGCGCCCGCTTTGCGCCCCATATAAAAAGAGGCAAAAAACATGATGACAAAATATAAGACCAGCGGTACGGCAATCAGCAACACATCCAACGGAAGCTGAACTATGTATTCGCCCTTTAAAGAAAACATAACAAAAATGGTAAACAACAATGCTATGAGTGTTAACGGACTGATTTTTGGAATGAATTTTTTGGAGTACCATTCTTTATTCTTCAGTTTTATCAGACTGAAACGGGTGATGATGCCGGCAACAAACGGAATGCCGAGATAGATAAGCACACTTTGGGCAATTTCGCCCATGCTAATGGCCACATGATACGTGTGCATGCCAAACCACTTTGGCATTTCAGTAATAAACAGCCAGGCAAAGAGCGAATAAAACAGCACCTGAAAAATGCTGTTGAGTGCCACCAGCCCGGCGGCATACTCGCGGTCGCCATCCGCCAGGTCGTTCCACACAATCACCATGGCAATACAACGTGCCAGCCCGATAAGGATAAGCCCGGTCATGTATTCAGGATAGTTGTGAAGGAAAATAACGGCCAGTGCAAACATGACCAGCGGGCCGACAATCCAATTTTGGATGAGCGACAACGACAAAATTTTCCAATTGTTGAATACATCGGACAATTCTTCATATTTCACTTTTGACAACGGCGGGTACATCATAATAATCAGGCCGATGGCGATGGGAAAGTTGGTGGTGCCCGAGCTCATTTTTTCCCAAAATCCCGCTACAGCGGGGAAGAAATATCCTGAAAAGACACCGGCCAGCATGGTCAGAAAAATCCACAGGGTAAGATAACGGTCAAGAAAAGAAAGTCTTTTTGCCGGTTTCACGATGTCTTTTTTAATTCGATAAAACAGTGTGTTCCAAAACAATTTCAGTAGCATCTTTGATGTTGTCGGTAACAGGACAACGGACTTCGGTTTCCTTTGCCCAGCTTTCAATCTCTGCATCTGTAGCCTCTTCAAAATCAGGATTTAAATACACATAGATTTTTTGAAATCCAGCCCTTTCTTCAAACGAGCATCCCATAAAATTACAGGCGTTCATGTTGCCTTGGATAGCTATTTTCAAGTTCTTCAACTTCATGCCCCTTTGGCGGGCCACTTCATGACCGGTAACGTTGAGACAGCCGGCCAGTGCCATCAGCAACACCTGCACGGGAGCAGGGCCCTCGTTGGTGCCGCCCATATTTTCGGGTTCGTCGATGATCATTTTAAATTTACCTGACTGCAAATTCATTTTTGTGTCACTTTCGCTGATACCGTGCACCCGCACATTAACAGGACGGCCAATGGTTTGTTGTATTTCCATGTTTTTTTAAATTTTTAGAATTATTTCTGTTGTTTAATATTCATGTTATAAAACCGGGTAAAATCCCGTTCTATTTCGTCCCTGACACGGGTAAACACCGCTTTGATCTCCTCCGGAGTTCCGGTGGCTTCCGCCGGATCGTCGAAACTGATGTGCAGACGGCGTTTCACCTCGCCGCTGAAAACCGGGCAGGCCTCTTTGGCGCCATCGCAAACGGTAATGACATAGTCGAACGTTGTGTTGATGAACTGTTCCACCGGTTTGGGATGTCCGTTGCTCAAATCGATTCCTTTTTCTTTCATAACCTCCACGGCGACGGGATGAACACGCCCGCCGGGTTGGGTACCCGCCGAATACACCTCCAGCGACGGGTCCATCGCTTTCAAAAATCCTTCCGCCATTTGGCTGCGGCAGGTGTTTCCGGTGCAGAGGATAAGTATTTTCATTTTTTTGTTTGTTTAAATGGAACATTCTGTTTTTGCGCTGGCCAGCTTTTCCATAAAGGAATGCATGCGAACTTTTAATTCGCCTATTTTCTCTTGCTCCAGGCAATAGTAAATGCGGGTACCGGAAACCGTACCGTGTATCAATCCGGCATTTTTCAGTTCCTGTAAATGCTGTGAAACAGTGGTACGGCTCAGCGGAATTTCACTGGTAATGTCGCCACTGATACATTGTTCCTGTCCGGCAAGGTAATCGAGAATTGCCAGTCGGGCCGGATGGGCCAACACTTTGGCAAAAGCTGCAAGTTCCTGTAAATCAGGTGTAAAAACATCATTCTTGGCGTAAGTCATGATTCTTTTGTTTTATGACGCAAACATACGACATTTATTTAAAAAACCCATCGGATTAAAAAATAAAAATTCAAGATAATTAAGTAAATATCAAATTGTTAAATAAATTTTTATTGCCCGGGAATAAATTCCCGGGCAATAATATGAGCCGTCCCGCCTGCAGCGGGACTATTTAGCAACCCGGGTTCATCGTACCAGTTCTTTAAACAATTTTTTTTCGGAAGGACGATAGCCCCTGGCTACCGGTTTGCCGTTGACAAAAACAGCGGGAAGAATCCAGGTCCGGTACATTATCATGGTTTTCACATCAGTAATGACATTGATTTCGGCATCAATACCGTATTGACGTACAAATTTTTCCAGGTACTCTTGCAACCGGCGTGTTTTATGACATCCTATTCCGGGACTTAGTATGTCGATTTGGTTTTTCATGTCCCTGTTATTAAACGCAAAGAACGGTATTATTTCGTCATGTTTGAAGAGAAAAGCCTGCCTGATAACAGACTTTCCTCATGCGATAATTTTGTCTCAAAATTGAGGCCGCCCCATCATGTCAGTTTAACTGTGTATAAGTAACAGCCCCTTTGGGCATATTGGTAATTTCTTTTCTGACAATGGCACTGGTTACTTCAGCATATTGTTTTTTTTCTGCATCAGTGGCTTCTTGTTTCATTAATTTCGGTTTTATGGTCTGAATGGCCATCGCTTCATCCCGGGTTAAAAGATATTTCTTGTCCAAAACGGCTTTTACCTTTTTTCCGTTATCTTTTCTTTCAAAAACCATCACCGTTGTTTCTTCTGTATCAGAAAGTGATTCATTTACACTAAATTCATTTTCGGTATTGGTATATTTTCCTGTGTTTAAGCGAATACCTGTTATAAAACAAATGGCATCCATCAAGTCCCTGTTATATTCCGATATGGTTACTTTAACCGTGTTGCGGCTGGGTATTTCATTTGGAAACAAAATACCAAGGATTTTTTTCGTAATCAAAAACCCGGCAGTATTGCAGCCACAAATATGTCCATCAAATTTGCCAATGTCCAACAAGTTAATTTTGAAAACATCCAGTTCTTGTCTTATGGTACCGGCCTCAATGGCTTTATGGTCCTTAATTATGATTTCACCAGCTTTATGGTAAAAGCTTGTTTGTGCATTTTTGTTCATGGTTTGTTTTTTTTAATTTTATTTAACTCAAATTCCCTTCGTTTTTACAAAGGGGCGGATTGTAACATCTCATACTTTTTCCCACATGCCCAAAGGCCGATTAGTTTAAGCGGTCCAACCGGGCGGGGTTTAGTTTTGACCAATATTGTTCTTCTATAACCAGGGTTAACCCTCTCAACATATTTAAAAAAACCTAAACTTATCATGATAATAATAACTGCTCTTTTAATTGTTTTTTGGCCAAAATCAACAAGCGTTTTTCTTTAATCAAATCTTTGACATATTGGTGGTCGGGAAAACTAATGGCATTAAAAACGCACCATATTTCACAAGAGGTACATCCGACCATACAATTCAAAGGATTGGCTACTACTGCTTTTTTCTTTTCGGCATCGAACCCGAAAACCTCCCGTCCGCAACTGGTAACACACATACCACAACCTGTGCATTTGTCGGGATCAATGACAGGCTGCCAGTGGATTTTCTCACGTGGAATATTTTTCCACATAGCAAATTTTTTATTCATTTTGGTTTCCATTTTTAAACCTCCTTTTTAAATTTGGTTTACAATATCGTATTTCGTAGAACTACGAACACTATGATTAAATTTTTTAAACTTTCATAATTTCTTTCATTAATTTTTGTGCCAGTTTCCAGTTTTCTTCATTCAGGCAATACCGAATTTTGGGCGGCTCAATGGTTCCCTGGATAAGGCCTGCATTTTTTAGTTCTTTCAGGTGTTGGGACAAAGTGGATTTGGCGATGGGAAGGTCTTCTGACAAATCACCGCTATAGCAACAGGCATTTTGGGAAAGCAACTGGATGATATAAACCCTTACAGGATGCCCCAGGGCTTTGGCAAAACGTGCTGTTTTCCGTTGTCGTTCCGTAAAAAAATCATGCTTTGGCACGGCCATTATTTTTTGTTCGCAAAAATACGAACAATAATTTGTAAAAAGCAAGAAAACCAGAAACTTTTTTGTTGTCAAGAAAGACTATCAAGGGGAAACATCTCAAAATAAGATTCAATCTAAAAAAAACAGGCTGCCGCCATCTATCAATGGCCCGTCATACAATTCAACGATATCGTACTGCCTGTTTTTAAGTAAGGCCATGAGTCTGTTGCCCTCCCGGTAATGGGAAAATTTTCCGGAAACGAAAATCTTACTTCCCCAAAAACCCAGGCAACCACCCAGAAAACCGTATTCAAAACCTTCAAGAATAATACCTTCGGGGGAAAAATAATGAACATCCAACTGTTTTTTCTTTAATTCTTTAAAAATACCTTTATCGGATGTTATAAATAGTTCACTGCTCAATGCCATTAAATTGCACCGGGTATAACCCTGATGAACAGGCAACCATTCTCTGTCCTGAAAAATTTGCCTGATCGAATTATCTATATATTTATTGTTGTGGATCAAATATTTATCCGTTATAACAACATTATATCGGGCTATTTCAGGATAACTTTTCCCCACCGGTTTTGTACCCTTTACAAAATCAATCCCGTTATCGTTTAACAAAACAATATATTGTTCGGGCAAATTGGGGGCAACAATAAGCTGCTTCTGAAACGAACAAAAGAACAAGTCGGGATGACCTGAAACAGCCTCGTAAGTAATTCCCCGGGTCATAAACGGGATGAACTTCCCAAAAGCAGCAAGTTTTTTGCGAACAGGCGCAGGCAACCTGGCATCGCCGATAATGAGCATAATTTGTTTATTTTAACCGCTGCAAAATTAAACCAAATATATAACCGGGAAAAAGCTAAAGATCATGCCTAAAAGATACATTAGCCGTGAAATTCTTATAGGAAGCCTTACTTTAGGCGGAGATCGTGCCATTCGGGTTCAAAGCATGGTCAATACCCCTACGCTCAACACCCTGGCTACGGTTGATCAGGTTGTCCGTTTGGCAAAGGCCGGTTGCGAATTAGTTCGAATTACTGCTGCCAATATTCGTGAAGCTGAAAACCTGAAAAACATTCTTCAGGAACTAAAAAACAAAAAAATTGATATTCCGCTTATTGCCGATATTCATTTTCAGCCGAAGGCGGCAGAGGTGGCTGCCAGAATTGTTGACAAAGTGCGTATTAATCCGGGAAATTATACCGGCAAACACCACAGGAACAAAAAATATTCGGAAACAGACTACCGGGCTGAACTTGAACAGATATCCCGGAATTTAAAACCTTTGTTGAATATTTGTAAGCAGCACAACACCGCCTTACGCATTGGCATCAACCATGGCTCACTTCCCGGCCATATTTTATACAAACACGGCAATACCCCGGAAGGAATGGTAATATCGGCCATGGAATTCATTTCGGTATGCCGTAAAAACAACTTTCACAATCTGACACTATCACTAAAAGCCAGTGATGTTATCACCATGATTGAAGCCAACCGGCTTATGGTAAATAAAATGAAAAAGGAGGGGATTGATTATCCCCTGCATCTCGGGGTTACGGAAGCCGGAAACGGAACAGAAGGGCGCATCAAATCGGCTATGGGCATTGGCACCCTGCTTGCGGAAGGCATTGGGAACACCATTCGGGTTTCGCTTACCGAACCGCCCGAAAATGAAATACCGGTAGCTAAAAAATTGATTGAATATTACGGCAGGGGCCACTCAAAACGGGTAGGAAAGATGCAATGGCAGGCTTTTGGGAAAATTCCAGTAAACCAACGGGATGCCGTTGTTTCCATAAAAGAAACCAAACCTCTTTCCGATAACAGCAAAATTCTGCTTCTCTCCTATCCTTTTTTATCTTTCAATAATTTGATCCTCCGTGCAGCTGTGGATTTTAACCTTGCCTATGAAAAGCAAAAACCGGATGGGGTTTTCATCAGGAACGGTTTCGAAACTGATTCCGGACGCCTAAAAGAACTTGCCTTACAGATATTGCAGGCCCGCGGGCTGCGTTATTATAAAACCGAATTTGTAGCTTGCCCTTCCTGTGGCCGTACCCATTTTAATATTGAAAAAGAACTTGAAAAGGTAAAAAAACGGCTGGGCAATATCAAAGGATTAAAAATTGCGGTTATGGGTTGTTTGGTGAACGGACCGGGGGAAATGGCCGGTGCTGACTATGGTTTTGTTGGTTCAGCCCCCGGGAAGGTGGATTTGTACCAGGGGCCAAAAATCCTTTTCAAAAATCTAACGGAAGAAGAAGCCCTGGACCGGTTGGAAAAAATCATTTTGGGAAAATGATCATCCTTGCTGTTTCAGAAAAATTTGAGCTGTTTGTTGAATGGTTTCCCGGATAGGTGTAAATCTCATTCCTGTAGTTTGTTTGAATTTTTCGTTGCTGTATTGGAAAACACTGTTGGCAGTTTTTGCTGTTTCTTTCGTAATAAGCGGCCTTTTTCCGGTGAAAACCGATTGAATCTTTAATATTCTCCAGCTTAATTCACTTAAAAGTTTACCGGCTTTATATTTAGGGGGATCCACTTTCAATGCAGCAGCCATCATCCCAAACAACTTTTTATAGCTGATATTTTCCCCGTTCAACACATACTGCTCTCCTGAAATATTGCTTTCCATAAGCAAAATCAGGGCTTTGGCCACATCATTTACATCCACATAACCGTTTACACCACCAGTGTAAACTTTCAGACCGTTATAAACTGTTTGGAACATTTTGGAACTTCCATGATCAAAGTTACCCGGGCCGAGAATAATCGTAGGGTTTACAATCACTATCTTCAGGCCTTCGGCCATTCCGCGCCAGATTTCCCGTTCCGCTTCATATTTGCTTAGTGCGTACACGGTATTTTTCTGGCCAGGTTTCCATTCGGTTTTTTCTGTGATAACTCCGTTGTTCCTTCCCCTGCCCAAAGCTGCTACAGAACTGACATAAGCCAGTTTTTTTATTTTTTTTTCAAGACAGGCATTGACCACATTTGCCGTTCCTGTAATATTTGTTTCCATAACGACATCAGCATCTTGCTGGTCAAAGGAAACAACTGCGGCAGCGTGATAAACTTTATCCACGTTCTCAAAGGCATTCAACAATGAGCCAAAATCAAGGATGTCCCCTTCAACCCATTCAATCCTTGACAGGTATTTTTCCGGTTCTGAAGTATAATAGGAAAAAACCTTTTCTGTTTCCTTGACGGAAAAAACAGATCGCCGTAAAGCAAGGATCTTTTCTTCCTTTTGTGATAAATGGTATAGTAAATGCGACCCCACCAGGCCTGTTCCTCCGGTTACAAAAATCATGGCAGCTAAATTAGGTTATTTTAGCCTTACAGAAGCTATTTTATTTTGGGTAATGTCTTTGTTAAAAAACATTCTGACTTTATCAATGTACAGGTTAACCTTACTGAAATATCTATCGGGTATTCGTTATAAAAAGAAAAAAGGGGATAAAACCTTTTCCTGGTCTTGAGAGAATTTTGGAAAAAATGTAAAATATTTCTTCTATCAGGGGAAACTTTCCGAATTCAAACCTGTATAACCCATTTGACAAGTTTGGCTATTGTAAATATACATTTATGAAAAAGAGTGATAAATTAATATTAAATATTGATTCCCAAGCAGTTGGATTTGTGGAAGATTATGTAGATCAGCTTTTTCATCGCTGGTCGGTCAATGAGATATACATGGGAAACGTAGTAACTTCCTTGTCCAATCTTATTTTCTTATTATTGGACTTTCAAAAAGGTTTACAAACACAGATTATTGTTTCCCTGGACGAGTCTGAAATTTCTTTTCTTTTCAGTTCTTTACCAAAACCCGTTTTAAAGCTTTTTTTAAAGGAATACAATTTACAGGACATATTGGATAATGCCACCCAGTCTGTTTTTCTTATTCAAAAAATTGCGGACAATATCCTTATTGAAAAAGGACAGCTCATTATAACATTTCAGGTAGGGGCTTTACCCGATTCTATCAACGAATTCCGGAAAAAATCATTGTCAAACCATCAAAAGAGCTTCCCAAAAACAAGGTAAATGCTTAAGTATCAGATAGAAGGGCTTGATTCTATTCCGTTTAAACCGGAAAATATTTTCCCTTGGATTAAAAAAGTCATTACCAATGAAAATCGGTTAGTTGGTAATCTTTTCTATCATTTTTGCAGTGATGAATTTCTTTATCATATAAATATAAATTTTCTTGGGCACGATTTTTACACAGACATCATTACTTTTCCCTTGACAGAAAACGATGATATCATTTCAGGAGAGATATTTATTAGTGTTGACAGGATTCGTGAAAACGCCTCACATATACAAACAGATCTTTATTCAGAATTTGCCCGGGTTATGGTACATGGTGTGCTGCATCTTTTAGGCTACGATGACCATACTGCAGAACAGAAAAGGGAAATGCGTGCAAAAGAGGATTATTACTTATCTTTGCTGCCGCTAAAATAGCTTTGTTTCACGTGGAACATTATGAAAATGTTTGAAAAATATGACGTCATTGTGGTCGGCGCCGGCCATGCCGGTGCAGAAGCCGCTGCTGCTGCTGCCAACCTGGGTTCAAAAGTCCTGCTGGTCACAATGAATTTGAACACAATTGCCCAAATGTCCTGTAATCCGGCCATGGGAGGGATTGCAAAAGGACAGATTGTTCGTGAAATAGATGCCATGGGTGGTTATTCAGGATTGGTTACTGACAAATCGATGATTCAGTTTCGCATGCTGAATAAATCAAAAGGGCCTGCTATGTGGAGCCCGAGGGGACAAAACGACAGAATGCTCTTTTCTGCTACCTGGAGAAAAATGCTTGAAGAAACCAATAACCTGGATTTTTGGCAAGACACAGTAACGGAAATACTGGTGAAGGGAGATTATGTGTATGGTGTGAAAACAGCAATGGGACTTAAAATTGAATCAAAAACAGTTATCCTGACCAACGGTACTTTCCTTAACGGAAAAATTTATATTGGTACAAAACAATTTCCCGGAGGCAGAATGGGCGACCCGGCAAGTTATGGTTTAAGTGATCAAATAAAAGACTTAGGGTTTGAAACGGAACGATTAAAGACAGGAACGCCCGTCAGGGTAGATGGAAGGACAATCGACTTTTCTGCATTAGAAGAACAAAAGGGAGATGAAAATCCCGAAAATTTCTCTTATCTGGAAAAAACAAAGCTTTCTGAACAAAGAAGTTGCTGGATCACTTACACATCACCAAAAGTGCATGAAATCCTAAAATCAGGATTCGGAGAATCACCCATGTTCAATGGACGTATTCAGGGAATAGGACCTCGTTACTGCCCATCCATAGAAGATAAAATAGAACGGTTTTCAGATAAAGCCCGCCATCAATTGTTTGTTGAACCAGAAGGGTGGAATACGATAGAATATTATCTGAACGGTTTTTCTTCTTCATTACCGGATTATATTCAGGTAAAAGCTCTGAAAAAAATCCCGGGTTTTAAAAATGCTAAAATATTTCGACCGGGTTATGCAATAGAGTATGATTATTTTCCTCCTACCCAATTGAATTATAACCTAGAGACAAAACTGATTAAAAATTTATTTTTTGCAGGACAAATCAACGGCACGACGGGATATGAAGAAGCAGCAGCACAAGGAATCATGGCAGGTATCAACGCACACCGTAAAATAAAAGACCAGGAACCTTTTGTTTTAAAGCGGTCGGAAGCTTATATAGGAGTATTAATCGATGACTTAATAACCAAAGGGGTTGATGAGCCCTACCGAATGTTTACCTCAAGGGCTGAGCACAGGATTTTGCTTAGACAGGACAATGCTGACAAACGACTTACAGAAAAAAGTTATCATTTGGGATTGGCATCGGAAGAAAGATACCAAAAATTCAAAGTTAAGGACAGCAAAATTCAGAAGCTTAGAAATTTTATTCTCGAAAATAGCATTTCTCCCCATGAATTGAATACAAAATTAGCACAATATAAAACTGCGCCTTTGAAACAACGGGTAAAATTAGCAACAGTTTTGTTAAGGCCGCAGATTAACCTTAACCTACTTCTTACAGCCAGTAAATCATTACATAATTTTGTTATAGAAAACAAAATGGATAATGAAATATTAGAATCTACAGAAATTCAAATCAAATATGAGGGATATATTAAAAAAGAAGAAGAAATTGCCATTAAACTAGGGAAATTAGAGAACATAATTTTAAAAGATGACTTTGATTATAACCAATTAACATCCATTTCGTATGAAGCCCGTGAGAAATTGACTAAGATTAAACCTAAAACGATTGGTCAGGCTTCAAGAATCAGCGGGGTTTCCCCTTCTGATATTAATGTATTGCTGGTTTATTTGGGACGATAATTAAAAGTGTTTCACGTGAAACAATAACCATGAAATTTTATAAATCCTGCCCCGTTTGCAATTCAAAAAAAATAGTTAAAAAGGAAGAGGTAAAGGATCTCTTTTTGTCAAAAGAAAATTTCTCTTTGTACGAATGTAAAGACTGCCAAGTTCTTTTCACCAATCCAAGACCTGAGGATAAAGAACTGGGAAAATATTATGATTCGGAA